>JABXGV010000315.1 GCA_016550485.1 archaeon | reverse complement strand
CATCCTGTTGTTGCACTGGTGGTTCAAGCCAGACCAGGAGAGCTGGCTACGCATCCTAGGCGTGGCAGCAGTATTTGAGATCCCATTCCAAGTGGGCAATATCTTGGGCATCACAGTGTTCAGGTTGTGGCAGAACAACGCTAGCTCCCTTCTCACAATTCTGGGTTCACCCATCGAGACGGTCCCCTTCGCTTTTCTCGGCGCGGTGATTGCCCTCCTCTTATATCGGCAGTACGCTGATGGCTGGCGCACCATTGTACTCTGGCTGGTGATGGCAACGTTATGTATGCTTCAAGCCTATGCCACGACCCTCTTCGGCTTCATGACCTGGATCCACTGGAATCTCGGGTTGAGCCTCCTCTACTGGCTTTGCCTATTAGGCATATTAAAGGGGCTGCACCTGCTAGTAGAGTATCTGTTCCCAATCCGTCAGGGAGGTCCATGCGGGTGATGATGCCCATGAACTGCTCATTCCTCCTGCCTTTTTGTGCAGCCATCGTGCTCTACATCTTGGTGGGCTTGGTGCTCCACCGCCTCGTGAAAATCCGCCTCATCACGTTACTCGTCTTAGCCTTCGTGCCCTTGGGCTATGCTATCTGGATGACCGACCGGGCTCTTGCCGCATTCTTGGTGACCCCCGTGGATTTATTCCGCATCAACAACCTCTGCTACACCATTGGCACCCTGTTTCTCGTCTTCTTCGTGGACCTCACATCAAAGGGCAACCTGAGCTGGAAGAGCATACTCTTTGCCTTCTGGGCGGGTGGGCTGGCCGTCGGAGCCTTATTCCTCGATGTCTACACGATCTGGTGGGATCCCTGTGTGGGCTGGATTCAACTCTGGCAACAACCCTTTTTCTACATCTTTCTGTATCTCTACGTCTTCATCATCGCTATCTTCGTCTTTGGCTGGCACATCACCCGGGCCTACCAGAACAACAAAGGCTACAACAAGCGATTACTGAAACGCGTCGTCCTGATATTTTACCTGTCCATCCTTGGCGTGTTCATCTTTACGGCGTTACGCCAGCTGCGGCTCCTCGACTATCCCTACATCAATAGCCTTGATGCGTTGTTCTTTGTCGTCGGGTTCGGCTACATTGCCTGGCAGTACCTCCGGCTGCCCCACCTCTTCCACCTAGATGTCCTGGACATTCAGCTCTTCGGGCTCTTCGTCTACGACAACGATGGCCCCCTCCTCTACTCCTACCAGTTTCAGCCCATCGCGGACTTCAAGGACCGGGAAGACATGATCACCGCCGCGCTCTCTGGGATTGATACTCTCATCAAGGACATTCTGTCCAGCGACGAGGTCCTGCAGGAAATCCGCCAGGAATCGAACATGCTCCTCTTGGAACGGGGTGACCGTATCACCCTTGGGCTGGTCTGCAACCTCTCGACCCTGATGACGCGCAACTGGCTGCTCCAATTCCGCCTCGAGTTCGAAAGAACCTTCACCAAGGAACTAGCCCAGTACTTCAACACCCACCAAATTCGTTTCGACGACAAACCAGATGCCCTTGTCCGGAAAATCTTTCTCCACAAATAATCTATGAATGAGGTTGATTCAAGGGAACCAGCTACGATCTATTTACCTTGAGCCGCTCAAGAACTGCACAGCGCTAGGAAGCCTTGACCTGTCAAAGAACACCCTCGGCAGCCTTGATACAACACCCCTGACACGCCTTACCAGACTAGTACTTACTATGCCCTAGCTCAGATGTAGTCTCCAGCTAATCGAGATCTCGGGGCCTAAGCGGCTGTCGACAATTCGGGCAGGTCCCTTTCACGCGTATCCATTCGAGCAGGTGGGTGCGATGGGCGAGTTCCTCGCAGTGGGGACACTTCACCCAGTCCTCGTTGAAGTCTATCTGCCGTTTGCACAGCATACACCGGTACCTGGGCTCTCCGCACACCAAGCACTTGGTGCTTCCGGGCTCCAGTTCCTTGCCACAGATGACACAACGCCCCGGCTGCGTTTCCTTCGGGGGTGGCGAATCTCTAATCCTGTCTTCCAGCATGATCCGATTACCGGTGTTCTCCAAGTACTCCAGTGTGGCGTGGCTAAGGAAGATGGACATCTCAAGATCCAACACCAGCTGAGCCAGCGTCGGAATACATCGATGCTCCAGCCCATAGGCAATCGCTCGCTGCCCTGCCTCCTCCAGCGTTTCCGCAGGAACCATCACCTCTTTCCCGAGGGAATTATCGATGTAGGCCAGAACCTCAGGGTACAGGTCCTCGGGAATCCCCAGCGGACCATACGCTTCCAGGGTGTCGGGCCGGCGCCCATTCTCCCGCTCAAACGCGAGCACCTTCACCCCGAACTCTTCGAGCTGGTCCTCCTTGGTTTTCACCCATTGCACTTCACGCATCGCGAGCTGAAGGCTCTCAGGCAGCTCCCGGAACTTCACGCCCCGGTACTTCACACTGGCAAAGAGCTTCCCCGCGTGGGTAAAATGCTTCAGCCGCTTGCAGTCAAAGAGGGGACTAATATCCAGGTACTTCAGAGGGTTCCCCGCCAGCAGCAGATACTCTAGGTGGGAGTGGAGGCAGAGCGCCCCAAGGTCTAGGGTCTGAAGCTTGTTATAGCGTAAATCGAGGAACTCCAGCGCGAGACATTCGCGGAGGGGCTCAAGGTCGAGGTGTTGCAGTCGGTTCAGCCCCAGCTTCACCCGTTTGAGGCCCTGGCACGCAGCCAGGGGGGAGAGGTCTAGGGTTTGTAGTGTGTGCCCAGTCAGGTCCAAGGACTGCAGGTCCGGGTGAGTCTCCAGGGGAGTGAGGTCGATGCTCACCATTCGGTCCTCGGGTTTGACCTGCAGGGTGTCGGCAGAGAGGTCTAGTTCAGCATCCCCTGTTGTGACCTTAACCTTTCGCTTCTTAAGGGACGTTCTGTATTCGAGGACAAGCTTTCCCATCTTCTTTTCCCGGCTGGAGAGTGATACTCTATACTAGCAAAATGAGTTTATCTTCTTTCGCTTTCCAACGATAATATAAATAGCAAGTAGATGGAAGTATTTTGAGCTATGAAACTGGGGGCTGGAATTGTTTGCCATACTCAGCGACTCGATCACGTAAAGACTCATGTAAATCAATTTATTATCTAGTTTTAGCTATCTTCGTTTTCCAATACACAGGACATGTATCTGCTAACTTTGTAAATTTTCCATACATGTCTGATCGCATAGTCAACATTATTGGATTAACATTGCTTTTACTCTTCATTATCATGTTGGGAGTAGTCTGGCTTCATGGAGAAACATCTGATAAACTGAGAATTCTTGCTACTCTCCTTCTGGGTCTCTGTCTCATTTTTGGACTGCTTAGCAATATACTGTTATTCACGGGCTCAACACCAGATACTTCCCTCTACGGTGATAATTGGCTCCTAATCAGTGTAATCGAGTTACTCTGTCTCTGTGGAACCGTAATCATAGGGTCGAGTGTTCATGTGAGACTATTAATAGCTCGTATAAGACCTGAAGAGGAAAGCAAGCCACTTGTGAGTGAAAGCGCAGGGCAGAAGGGAACGAGTGAACGTGACTTGGTCGAAGATGAACAAGAGATTATGGCTCAGATTACTGGGCGTCAGGCAAGACCCAGCCGGTTCCGCTGCTTCGAGTGTGGCAAAATCATTACCAGTGGAAAGGCAACTTGCCCTGACTGTGGGGCTACTCAGCGGCGATGCATCGTCTGTCATCAGTTCATCGGGCAGGAAGAACTCTACAGCAGGTGTCCCCGTTGCGAACAGTTGGCTCACCGATCCCACTTACTAGAATGGATACGGGTCAAGGGCACCTGCCCCTACTGCAAACGAAGACTCAGGGCACGGGATGTTGCTTAGACTGTCCAGCGACTCTTAGATTGTCTTCGGTTCAGAATACTGCCATATCCTTAAATCCCACTAGCTCCTTGCACTGATGGGGTGAGTAAATGTGTTAACAACCGATGATTTGAAAACACTGGCACTCTTCACTGGTGCCTTAGGTTGGTTCATAGCAGCAGCTCTAGGTACTGGCCCTAGTTTTTTCATTTCAGAAAATCCCTTCGATCCATTCATTGGTATGTTGTTCTTCGGATCAGTGGGGCTTTCGATTTTCTACGGGATAGCGGTAGGTAATGAAGTATATAAAATTCTAAAAAGTGGATTTGTGCGACGCGGTGAGCGTTACACAATGTCTAGGAAGCACGTGGTTTTCCTATTTTTATTCATAGGTGTAGCTCTACTAACTAGCCCTAGCCTTTTCACTTTAGATATGCTCCTCAATATAACCTTCGGTCTGTTGTTTAGCGCATCAGTTGCGCTTTCTATTGTCTTCGGGATAGCGGTGAGCATAGGGGTGTATAAAAGTCTGGAAAGTAGATTTGCACGACGTGGCCAGCATCACGAAGCATCTAGGGTTAAACTCGAAGACCAAGAGTCTACTGAAAGAGAAATAATAAGTCGCCGTGCTTCTCCCCACCGATTCCGCTGTATCGAGTGTGGAACCACAATCTTGGGTGGAAAAGCGGCCTGTCCACACTGTGGAGCACCCCAACAACGTTGTATCCTCTGCAAGCACTTCATCGGGCAGGAAGAACTCTACAGCAAGTGCCCCCATTGTGGTCAACTAGCTCATCGGAGTCACCTTCTTGAGTGGATTAAAATGAAGGGT
>JABXGV010000314.1 GCA_016550485.1 archaeon | reverse complement strand
GCCTGTCGCCTCCGTCAGGTCCCACGGACACTAGATGAAATAGCTCACCACAGTCGAATCAGCCGCAAGGAACTCGGACGATGTTATCGGCTCCTCCTCCGCGAACTCGAGGTTCGAATTCCAATCGCCTCGCCCACTGATTTCATTCCACGCTTTGCCCAAGCGTTAGAACTTAGTGGAGACGTCCAGCACACAGCAGCCGAAATCGTTGACCAAGCCCGTTCCAAAGGCATCACTGCCGGTAAAGACCCCACCGGTCTCGCCGCGGCTAGTCTATACATCGCCTCAATCCAAGAAGGCGAACGTCGTACCCAACGTGAAATTGCTGAAATAAGCCGAGTCACAGAAGTTACTGTGCGGAATCGCTACAAAGAACTTGTTCGTGAACTCGGACTAAAAGTTGAGGTCTGAGCTTATAGCTCAGATCCGGCTTTTCACTTTTTTTCCTCGTATTAGTAGATTTCAAGCACATCCAACCTTTATATTCAAGGGGTCTGCTCAACGATTTTTGTCGCTTTTTTTGGCATCGCCAAAAGGTAATTCAACTAGAACCACACAATAGGCGATACTTAGTATACTACGACAAACAACTCCAATGGAGTGTAGGACGACACATGAAAGAAATGCTCTGGCACAAACACAAATGGCCCAAAGAGGTCAAAAAAACCCTCAAATACCCCGAAGAACCTCTCTACACGATCCTTGATAAAGCAGCGAAAGAGAGTGGTGACCGACCATACACAGTGTATTCTGGCGTATCTCAAACCTTTTCACAGGTTCTAGAAAGCGCCAATCGCATCGCGAATTTCCTCAACAGCAAAGGCATCAAGAAAGGTGACCGAGTCGCTATCTTCATGCTCAATACCCCACACTACCCCCCTGTCTTCTTTGGAATCCTCAAGGCAGGCGCAACCGCCGTCACTTGTAATCCAACATACACAGTTCCGGAACTCAACTTCCAACTCAAAGATTCCGGTGCAAAAATGCTTTTCGTCTTCGACTTCAAAGGCTTCGTTTCAAGAGCCTATGCAGCGATGAAAGGCACCGACTGCAAGCATGCTATAGTCTGCAACATCAAACCTTTCCTTCCCAAGTTCAAAGCAGTGATAGGAGGACTCCTCGGCAGGACCAGTGACAAAGTCTACGATCCAGAGATCTCCACCTACTACCATGACATCATGGCGAACTATGAACCCAAACCACCAAAAGTTACTATCAAACCCAAAGACGACCTCGCTTTCATCCTCTACACCGGCGGTACGACTGGGATTCCGAAAGGTGCCATGCTCACCCACTACAACCTCTACTCAAATGTGATGCAGTACGACGAATGGGTCCAACTTGAGCCCAAAGAAGGTGGCCCAGTGAAAAAACTCGACTGTAGCAATGAAGTCTACATCGGAGCTCTCCCCTGGTACCACAGCTATGGCCTCACACTCACGATGATTGCCTCAGTATACCATCAGAGTACCTGTGTCTGTATAGCAGACCCACGTGATATCGAGGGCGTTCTCAAGGCAACTCAAAATCACAAAGGCACGCTCCTCCACGCAGTTCCCACTCTCTATGCAAGAATGGCTTCTCATCCTAAAATCAGCAAATACGACCTCACCAGCCTCAAAGCCTGTGGTTCTGGTGCAGCAGCACTTGCCCCTGCTACAGCGAAAGCCTTCGAAGCCGCATCCGGTGCAATTCTCTTCGAAGGTTATGGACTCACTGAAACCTCTCCCTTAGCCAGCGCCGACCCCACTCGATTGAGCACGCGCAAAATTGGCTCCATTGGCTTCCCCATTCCTGACACCGACATCAAAATCCTCGACATCGAAACCGGCACTAAAGAAATGAAGACCGGAGAAGACGGTGAACTCGCCATCTCCGGACCTCAAGTCATGAAAGGCTACTGGAAGAAACCTGATGCCACAGATGAAGTCATGCGCACTATCGGTAAACAAAGATTCTTCCTCACCGGTGATATCGGGCACTTCGACAAGGAAGGCTACCTCTACATCACCGATCGTAAGAAAGACTTGATCCCCGTTTCAGGATTCAGCGCATACCCCGCAGAAATCGAAGAGGTGTTGATCGAACATCCGGCGATTCAGATGGCAGCAGTGATCGGCATTCCGCGCAAGGATGAGCCGTTGAACGAGATGGTGAAGGCCTACATCGTTCTTGCCCCGGGTGCTTCTTTAACTGAGGATGAACTAAAAGAATGGACTAAGGAACGGTTGGCTGGGTATAAGCGTCCTAGGATTATTGAGTTTCGGGAATCGTTGCCAACCTCTACGGTGGGCAAGATTCTTCGTCGTGTGCTACGTGAAGAAGAACTGGCCAAAAAATAACTAAAAGGAACTCTCCCTGCTACTGGGAGGGATTCCCTTCCTCCTTTTTTACCTTTTTAGCTCTTGAGGACACTAATATAGATTGAAGTTCCCCTTATCGTTTCCTTCCCCGCCTTTTACTCTCCTTAGGAAGCATTTGCATAATCTCTGCTGGAGCACGGTGTTCCTGAATAAGCTTAGCCATGATACGCATAGGACGGGCGATATGACGGAAAAATACCTTATACCCTTTACAGAGATGGTTTAGTCGCTCTTTGGACAAATAGAAGCAATATTCACAAGCAAGGTTACATCTGGCACCCGTGGGTTTTACTAAAAGGTGGAAATAGGGGGCTTGACATCGACTTAGAACAATATTATTGCTCATCGGTATAAATCCTGAAGCTAATCACAACTCATTCGGTTGGTGGTAGTATAACTCTACAGGATTTACGTTAATTAGAACCACTGGCTCTACGTTGAAGGCGTTTTTCACCAATCTTAGTATACAACTCAAAGGCGTTCGCTGGTGGAACAGTAACCTCGGTTTCGTCCTTCCGTTCCAATGTCAAAGCTTCAGAAGGGCAAGTACTAATGCAAAGGCCACATCCAATACAATAATCCAAATCAATCTGAGCTACGTCGCCCTCGACGGTGATAGCATCCATTTGACAACGATCAATACAAGTTTGACAACCCGTACAACTATCAGCATCAACAACTGCATAATAGTTACTCGGAATGAGTGTTGCTGGTTTAGGCAGTTTCTTCAGGTTCGTCAAGATACCACAGTGGCAGCCACAGCAATTGCAAATCACAAAGCCCTTCTGATCGTTACTTGGACTACAAACCAGGCCCGCATCATGTGCTTGGTCAAGAATATCTAGCGCTTCGTCTACCGTGATTTCACGACCATATCCATTTTCAATATAATAGTAAGCACCGGTCGAGAAGACCATGCAAACTTCTTCAGGCTTGTCACATTTCTCTCCTAAAGCCTCTTTCTCACGCTTGCAGATACAAGGTGCAACAGCGATTTTACTTTGTTTTTTGACAATTTCTCGGGCGTCTTCATGGGGTAGGATACCCATAGAAGGAGACAGGCTAGCAGCCACAGGGATCACTCGGAGTTGATGTGG
>JABXGV010000313.1 GCA_016550485.1 archaeon | reverse complement strand
GCTAGCTGTTCTTCGGTTGTCCCATAATGCATCATGTGGCGGCGAGCAAGGAGGGCAAAGAGAGAGGGGAATGTCGCTCCAATCTGGCTTTCCCATTCCCTGTCGGCGGCACTCATCAACGTATCCGCGATAGCTTCCTCAGAGATGTCGCTCATCTTCTCACAGCCAACCACCATGACGACTTTGTGTTCTCCTGATTTTATTGCCAAGTAGGCATGACGTACTGCAACACCGCCACTTGCACAAGCAGCTTCTACTTCAGTTGATGCGATAGGCAGTAGCCCTCCGGAGTCAGCAGCCATGACTGCTTGGTGTTCTTGCTGGATGAAAGAGCTTGTCGAAGTGTTACTCACATACAACCCATCAATATCTACACCTGCAACGCCAGCATCTACGAGGCATGTACCAGCTGCGGTGAGCGTAATGCGGCGAATACTCTTGTCCCAAAGTTCTCCGAAATTAGTCTGTCCTGCGCCGATTATGGCGACTCTATCTTTTAGGTCAGTCATTCTCTTTCTCACTCCACCTTTATGGTACGACGATGCTTCGCGTAGGTTGCATAGTCAATGTAGATTTTGTCTTGGATGTAGTCTTCCACTTTTGGCATGCGATCTCGCACCTCTAATAGCGGCGGGAGAACCTTGATGCTGAAGGCATCACTGCCAGCGCCTGAACCATAAGAGACCATCAGTATCCGGTCACCTGGCTTGGCAACATCCAGGGTTGCCGCTAGACCGAGGGGGGAGCTTCCCGCGTAGGTATTTCCTATCCTATCAACGACAAGGGAGGGTTTGATTTTCTCTTCGGGGATGCCTAACGCTTTTGCGGCGCGGCGGGGGAACTTTCCGTTGGGCGAGTGGAAGACTGCCCAGTCATACCCATCCGCCTTCGTTTTGAGCTTCTCCATGAGTCCAAGGGCAGCTTGGTGCACATGGCGGAAGTAGGCGGGTTTGCCTGTGAAGCGGGACCCATGTTCTGGGAAATCAGTGCCTTCCCGGCGCCAGAAATCCGGTGTATCGCTTGTATACGAGTAGGTGCCTTCGAACTTGGCTATGCAATCCTTACCAGTTCCAATGAGGAATGCAGCACCACCGGCGGCAGCGGCGTATTCTAGGGCGTCTCCGGGTTTGGCTTGTGCCGTATCCGCGCCGATGGCTAGACCTACATCGATTTCCTTTGACTTGACTAAGCCAATACATACTTGAATGGCAGCAGTTCCTGCCTTACAGGCGAAGGCGAAATCAGCGCACTGGAGGCTATTAGGGGCGTTGATGGCTTCTGCCACCACGGTCCCGGTTGGCTTTGTCGCGTAAACATGCGACTCGGATCCCACATAGATTGCACCAATACGTTCTGGATTAATCTGCGCACACTTCAAGGCGTTGCGTGCTGCCTCCACGGATATCGTTGTTGTGTCTTCGTCAAGGCCAGGAACGCTTTTCTCCTCTAGGTTCAGCCCTTTACTGATGGCTTTACCATCTTTTCCCCAGACTCTGGCGATTTCTTCAACGGATATCCGGTACTTGGGGACATATCCACCGAAGCCTAAAATACCAACATGTTTCATGAAGAGCTGGTCTCCGATTTTACCGTGAGCGAGTTGTGAATCACCGCAAGACCCACAATCAGTTTTTATTTCTTTTGTTTCACGGTAATAAGGTAATTCGTCAATTCTCTATACTAATGGGAAAATATCTACGTTCTCCTTAAAAAAGGGGTGTGCCGCCTACTTTTCCATCGCAAGGAATCCATTTGGTATAGCAGAAACCACTTTTTATTCACACCTTTCTTAAATATGGGCAATATACTCTCCTCCCTGGTTTTAGGAGTCAACAGACATGCTCGTGGTTGTAGGTTCACAGAACCCGGTGAAAGTAGAAGCAGTCCGACAGGCCTGTAGCCTCTATTTTGACGTAGAGGAGGTGGTGGGTGTGAAGGTTTCGTCAGGCGTGAAACCGGTTCCCACCTCCGAGGCGGAAACACTACAGGGAGCCCTTACCAGAGCCCAAGAGTCCGCTGTGGCGGCAGCTAACGCCGAGTTCGCCGTAGGTATCGAAGCAGGCGTCATTACTGTTAATGACCACCATCTCGCTCTAGCCTTTGCTGCGGTGCTGAGAGGTGACCAGCTTGGACTGGGCAGCTCAGCAGGTTTTGAACTCCCCACAGATCTTCTTGCAGAATTAGACCCCACCAGTGACGCGTTCAAACAGATGATTGATAGAAGGCTCGGTGGGCATAACCTCTTTCAAACTACTGGGTCGATTGGCGTCCTAACCCAGGGTCAGCTAACTAGAACCGATATATTACGGGATGCTGTTGTGTGTGCTTTAGTCCGATTTGTCTCCCCCCAATATTACTGAACCCCTTGGATGTTATCAAATCGCCCAGACCTATACCAGAAGGGATTTGCCTCTAAGGAAAAGCAGAAAAATATTCTCAGCTAATCAAGTGTTTATAAGGGTGGTACTCTTTTGGAACAGGAAATCAGGACTATCTTGGCACCTGAAGATACGTATGTGGAATTGAAACGTATTGCTCTTGATGAAGGGTGTAGCATCGCCAGGGACCGTCCCCCTGTGGGGCTAGAGATTGAGCATGGGGTCTGGTGGGGAATCACGGCTGAGTCAATTGCCAAGAACATTCGGTTCCGGATAATCCCTGAGGAGAATGGAACCAGAATCGAGTCCAAAACTTTCTGGC
>JABXGV010000312.1 GCA_016550485.1 archaeon | reverse complement strand
GTCTGAATCAGTTACCTCCCAGTCGGTCACATCGACGTAGCCCTCAACCCATGACCCGCCATCGGTTCTGGTTCTGACATTTAGTATATTGGGCGTTGATGTCCATCCAAGCACCTCAAATTCCCACTCGTAAGTGTCTGATATCACAAAAGAGTCAACTTCGCAGTCGTATTCTAGTGCCAGTCCGACAGGGAATACTGCTTGGGCCTGTGCGGTGCTGTGCGCGTTCAAAAAAACCAGCGAAACCAACAACACCAGACCGATAAATAGCGTTGTTTGTTTTCTCATTCTAAAATCCCTCAGATGAGTAATACCTGTTTCTTTGATGTTTGATATTAATCTATGGTTTTTCGCGTAGGAACACCCGACGAGGTGAAAAAGGGTGAAGATGAGCCTGCGTCAGAACGGATTTCTATTCCTTCTAGGATTGCTGAAAAAAAGAGGGAGGGGGTAGACCGGTTGGGGTCTACCGTGCCAATGTGATTCTGGGCGTAGAGCGAATCAGGCCCTCTTATGAACCTCTTCGCCGGACGACGACGACCACGACGACGATAACGACTACGATGATGATAACGACGGCTGCGATGATGATGAGGAGGAGCATCGGGGGTAGACCAAAGGGCAGAAAGGAGTTCAGGTTAGAGCTAACGAGTACCTCTGTGTAGAGTCCGTCATATTCTGGTCCAGCATCGGCATCACCGAATTCCGAATATTTGACTAGGACCCCTAGGCTTGTCTCAAAGTACATGTCGATTGTGACGTCACCGATCATCACGCTGTAACTATAGGAGATGTGTTTGCACATGAAGCTGCCCGCGGGCACGACCACTGTGGTGTCTGGCATTACAGTAAAGTCGACGTAAAGTTCGACTTCGCCACCCAATATCCAGCTAGCTACACCCAGCATGAAGTATGGCGAAACCCAGTAGACGCCACTGTGATCTCCGTCTGCATTGGTCATTTCCCAGTCAGCAGCGATGATGTAGAATTCCGCATCTGAATAGCCTTCCGGCCTCCACTCGACTAGGTATACGCCAGCAACGTCGCCGGTGTCTGTACACTCGAATTCAAAGTCGTAATCAGGAATGCCATAGTATTGATCATCTTCGGCTGCGTAGGATGATAATAGTCCGACGGGGAAAGCGGTTTGTGCGCGAGCTGAAAGTGGTGAGTAGATGAAGGTCAGTGAACACAGTAGGGCTAGAGTTGTAAGTAATACTATTGTTTGTTTTCTCATTTCTCAGTCCCTCAAATGAGTAGCTGGTAATTGGTTTGATGTTAGTTATTAATCTATGTGTTTTTATGGGAGGTAACAAATAGTAGATGAGACGAGAGAGGAGTGGCTTGCCTCATCAAGCGACGAAGTCTTGGGAGAGGACAGCCTCCTAGCAACGAGTGTTCCTTCTAGGATGCGAGAAAAAAAGAAGGAGGGGGTAGACCTGGCTAGGGTCTACCATGCCAACGTGAGTCTTGGCCCAGCGCGGATTAGGCTCTCTTATTAACCTCTTCGCCGTATAACGACGACCACGACGACGATGACAACGACCACGATGACGATGACAACCACAGCGAGGATGAGGAAGAAGGTTGCAGGGGGCATCCCGAAGATGAGGTAGTTGGCCATGTTGTGTGCTGAGAGCTCGCAATCAAAGAGCGAGTCAAACATTGGATCAACCGCTGAATCCAAGAATTCATAGTACTTGACTAGTACCCCTAAGCTCGTCTCATAGTAGAGGTCCATCGTAAAATCACCAGAGCTATCCGAGTCAGTGTAGCGGAGGTGCTTACACATGAAGGAGCCCGCGGGCACGACCACCATGGTGTCCACCTGCACAACAAAGTCAATGTCGGTAGTGTAGGCGGTGAGTTCTACTTCTGTTCCTACTATTAGGGCGGCCACCGTCAGGTATTGGGGTGGGAAGAAGTGATACCCGAGGCCAGTGCCGTCTGAATCAGTTACCTCCCAGTCGGTCACATCGACGTAGCCCTCAACCCATGACCCGCCATCGGTTCTGCTTCTGACATTGAGAATGTTAGGCAGTTCCCAGCCTAGAGCTTCAAATTCCCAAGTATAGGTCTCTGTAATCATGATGTTGTCAACTTCGCAGTCGTATTCTAGGTTTAGTCCGATAGGGAATACGGCTTGGGCCTGTGCGGTGCTATGGGCGTTCAAAAACACTAGCGAAATCAGCAAAGCCAGACCGATAAGTAGCGTTGTTTGTTTTCTCATTTTTGCACTCCCTCAAATGAGTGTGGAGGGTACATGGCACACCTTTATAATAAGCATTGGGGTGACTTTGGTGTTGAGTAAGGGGAATGGCAGGCTAAGTAGTTGTGAAGCATGGCCAATCCTTTGTCTTGAGGAGTATTGGGAGTGGTTTTTGCTGCTTCAGTCCTCGACCGCGGTGCCGCATCGACTACAGACGCGTTTGCCCTTCAGGTGTGCCCCACAGTTTCCGCAGAACGAAGCGGGGATTTTAACCCGTGTGGGACTGGGACCAATGGTGGGCGATGGTCCTCCTCTAGAGCGAAGTTTTCGGACGACCAGAACAATGACCACAATGACTACGACGAGGATGACTATTCCTGCGATGCTGCCAAATAGGAACAGTGGGGACATTCCCAGAATCAAGTAATTACTCATATTGCTCTCGGTTAGTTCACAATCGAAGGTCATGTCATAATCTGGCATTATTTCGTGTATCTTAACCATTATCCCCAAGTTTATCTCATAGTAGATATTGCTATCAATTTCCAGCCCGTAAATATCATCTTCATAGCGTAGGTGTTTGCACATGAAGGTACCCGCGGGCACGGTCACCATGGTGTCCCCTTGAACGATATATTCAATGTCATAGCTTGACATAACATCGATTTCGATTTCTGCTCCCACGACCATGGTGGAAGTCGTCATCCAATAGGGCGGGGCGAGGTACGTCCCGGTGTCGTCTCCTTCCTCAGTGTATGTTTCCCAAGTTCCCGCATCGAAGTAAACAGTTGTTTCATAGCCGTCGAGTCGGATCTCGGCTTCTAGGATGTTTGGACCTACTTCTGGGGCCCATTGTATGACCTCAAATTCTCGATCCATTTCGGATGAACCATAGTAGGTTTCCTGTTCCACATGGTATTCTAGGTGTAGCCCAATGGGAAAGACGGCTTGGCCTCTAGCTGTGTCAGGTGCTGCCAGGAAGAACAGCGTCATCAACACAGCTAGACCCATAATTAATACTGTCTGTTTTCTAATTGTAGTTCCCTCTGCAAGTTGTAGCAGGTAATTGTTACTAGGTTTCATATTAATGTATAGGGTTTCGGATTGGCAAGGAAAAACAAGATACGCCTAAAATGTGAATATCTCCTACCTGGTTTTAGACTGCATGTTCAGTAAGAAGAAGCTGAAACTGGATAGCCCATTCTACAAACATCAGGTCATGTCCTAGTTACTAGTCGAGGAGGGGGAATAACTGCCCAGATTGCCGAGCAGCTATCCATTTTCTCCACGACCTATTTGGTGTAAATTGTCAAACTACGTATGATGGCTGGTTTTCCTAGTCAGGATTGCTTCTTCAGCGAGTCCTCCATTTTCTAAGTAGGAATACTGCAACTAATACCACTACTACAATGACGGCAACTGCTCCACCGATGAGTATTAGTGTAGTAGGAGAGCTTAGGGGGATAGCCCCGCCAAAGTTACTGTTCACTAAATCCCAAGTATAGTAGTCGTCGCTACTTGTACCAGGGTAATCATTTTCATAAAAGCTTACTTTGACCAAGAGCCCAACACTGGTTTCGTAGTAGAGATTCATGGCTTCGCTATCATCGCCATGAGTGTGGTTTCGTGAGAGGAGCCAACAGTTGAAGGTACCCGCAGGGACAGTTACCGGAACATTGACTGTCACGTTGAACTCCCAGGGATCACCGGTAGTATAGTTGTGTTCTACGGTTCCACCATGGACCAGCGTTGTCAACACGACCCAAAGGCGGGGAAATACAAACGTGGAATATTCCTCGCCAAAGGGATTCGTGTATTTCCATGATGAGATGTTAAAGTAGATTAATTGGTCGGGATCGTAGCCGAAGTCATCATATGTTTTGACTTGGAGTGTTCCTGGCTCGGCATAGGGCGCCCAGCCTAAAACCTCGTAGAATTGATGGTATTCATAGGAACTATAATAATAGCCGATGGTAGTTTTCACTTCGTATTCGGTGGTTAGCCCCACTGGGAAACCTGCTTGGGCGGTAACGGTACTCGGTGGCAAAAAACCCGTCACCATCACCGTTATTACAAGGCCTAACAATAATTGTCGTTGGTTCATCCAATCCCTCGACAGATATTTCACCAGCGTATCATGTCAGTTATTATAAATGTTATACTTGTGAACCAAGTCGACTAGATGAAATTGTCTAGGATGAGTTGAAGAGCAGCCATGGCAAAATGGAGTTTATTCTCGGTGCGTGTGCCGTCAAATTGGTGGCTGCGTGTAATGGGTTGGTCTGGATATTGCGCTATTGCGATGTAGACCAGTCCAACGGGTTTTTCGGGTCTTGCTCCTGTGGGTCCAGCTATTCCTGAAGTGGCGAGTCCTATATCGGCCGCGAAGACCTGACGGACAATCTGAGCCATGATGAGTACTGTGGGCTCGCTCACCGCCCCGTATTGGTCGAGGGTAGCCTCCGGTACATCAAGGAGTGATTGTTTCACCGAATTAGCATACGCTATGATGCCACCTACAAAATATTCTGAACTCCCGGGGGTTTGGGTGAAGAGGTGTCCTATGAGACCACCGGTACAAGATTCAGCAACAGCGATGGTAAGCTGACGCCCCCGCAGGACACTACCAACATTGGCAGCTAGCTGAACCGCTTCAAGAAATAACTCACTCTCAGAATCAGGAGATGTTGACATGTTGTCTTCTTCCTAGGTTTGCTACTAATCATGCCTGACTGGCTAAAAATCTCCTCAATCGAAAGGGTTTTTAGCCTTTACCATCACCTCAATTCCTGTAAAAACCCCAATCTGATGATTCATGTTGGAGGCTACAAGTTATGTCTAGGAAACTTCTCCCAGATCAGATGTCCATTAAGAGTATTTGTCTGGACTGTAAACATTATCAAAGAAAGCAAGGCACATGTGGAGCTACAAACCCCTTTGCCAAGGAGGGTGACAAGCACTATCTTCTCTTGTCCGACAAGTCTGCCTGCTTTGGCTTTAGTCAAACCCGGAAGAAAACCTAGTACAGACTCGCCACCGAACCTGTACACCCATTTTTTTCCGAAATCCGAATCCTATTTGTTAAGGGTCTTGGCAGGGTTAACCTAGTATCTCTAAGGACCGGGATTATACTTCGACTCGTAAGTCCAAGTTTGTACACCGCAGTTGCACCTTCTTAGTATTCTGTGACCTCGTGGGAGGGGCTCCTTTCTTAGGATTACAGAATCTTTACGATAGCAATTTGGACAGGCTTCAGGTACTTGTGAAGAAGGATCGTCGGATAGCACTGTCTCGTCTCATGCTAGCCAGACTGTGAATTCTTATTAGACACCTTGACATTAATGCATAAACACTCCCAAATAATAGAGAAACTGGACTAGATTTTACATGTGTTTATAGGAGTTCAGGAATCTTGGTAAAGGTGGTCTTTGAACCGGATGGACGGCGAGCAAATGCCCAAAACAGGGAAACACTCCTAAAGGTAGCTCAACGAGTGGGAATTGCTGTTCGGTCGGAATGTGGAGGGAAAGGTACCTGTGGAAAGTGCCGTCTCCAAATCTCACCTGAATCAGCTGTCACACCTCCATCTCAGGCTGAGATAAAACATCTTACAGCACAGGAGATACAGATGGGCTACAGGCTTGCCTGTCAGACTGTAATCACTGGTGAGACTGATATTCAAGTTATGGTGCCTCCAGAAAGCCGAGGTACCCAGCGCAGATTGCAGGTTGAAGGAATAACGATCCCAATCACTCTTCGTCCAGCCGTGCACTCAGTTTTTATTGCAGTTCCACCGGTCGACCCTGCTCGCCCAATTCCCGATGATGAACGTCTCATCGAACAGCTCCACCAATACTATGGAGGAAAAAGAGGTTATTGGATTATCCCATTGCACGTCAGGAGAAAAATACCTGGAAGCTTACGGGCTGCTTTTGGTCATGTTACAGTGACCCTTTGGAACAAGCGGATCCTACTGGATGTAGCTGCTGGGGATTCTCGGAATAACCAGTTTGGCGTTGCTCTTGATATTGGCACCTCCAAGCTTGTAGCCAGCCTCCACTCCTTGGTTACTGGGAAGCTCTTGGCAGTGGCTGGACTGGAGAATCCCCAGATCCGTTATGGCGAGGATATCATGTCCCGGTTGAGCTTCGCTGCCACCGACCCAGCAAACCGACTCGTACTACAGAACCTTGTCGTGGACAGTATTAACCTGCTACTCGCTCGCTTAGCCAAAGAGGCCACCATCGCCCTTGACAATGTCTATGAGCTCGTTGTGGTAGGCAACACCGTGATGACCAGTCTATTCCTTGGGTTAGATACTAAGCATCTGGGATATGGACCCTTTACTGCGCCTGCCCGCGGACCCTTCGATGTTTCATCCCAGGCACTGACTCTTTCGCTTCCTCCTCAGGCTAATGTACACGTTCTCCCCTGTGTCGCAGGGTATGTGGGAGCGGATGCCGTTGCCGACATTCTGGCTACTCGTATTCATCGTAGTCGAAAGATAAGTCTCCTCATCGATATTGGCACCAACAGCGAGGTCGTGCTTGGGAATCGCGACCGGTTAACCGCCTGCTCTTGTGCTGCTGGACCCGCCTTCGAAGGAGCCCAAATAGAACATGGTATGAAGGCTGTCTCTGGGGCAATTGAACAAGTTACGATTCACCCAAATACCCTAGAGGTGGAGGTCAACACCATTGATGCCAAACCGGCAATCGGCATCTGTGGGTCTGGCGTCGTGGATGCAGTAGCTCAACTTGCTGAAGTAGGGCTCCTCGCACCTCAGGGCCGCTTCATCGAGCACCCAACGACGAAACTGCTACATGACCAGAGGGGTAAGAGATTCGTTCTTGTTGAAGGAGGGAACACTGAGGTTAGCCAGTCGCCAATTACCTTATCTGAGTATGATATTAGCCAGCTTATTCTCGCTAAGGCCGCAATCCAAACTGGGTACAAGCTTGTTCTTGACCAACATCAGCTCAAGCCCTCCGACCTTGACAAGGTGTTCATTGCTGGGGCTTTTGGAAACTACCTTAACCCAGCCAGTGCGATACGCATAGGGCTCATCCCTCCAGTGCCCATAAAACGCGTAACCTTTGTAGGCAACGCAGCCCTAGCTGGTGCCCGTCTAGCTCTCCTCTCTCGCACCCACCGGTTACAAGCAACCCGCCTTGCCAAATCAGTTCAGTTCCTTGACCTTGCCCGACACCCAGACTTCAACCAAACATACACTTCCAGCTTGTTTCTCCCAAAGGAAGTTCTAGGTTGATAGCTGCTCTTTTTAGGTAAGTTAGTATCAGTGTAACGGCACACAAAATACGCTAGATGAAGACCAGTGTCAGACGACTCCCCTACGCCCCCTTCTGAACTTGGCGTAATTGCTACATTTGGTACAGCATCCTTTCTCAACGATATAGGTTCAGATATTGTGTATTCCATATGGCCGAGCTTTGTGTATCTTCTGATGGGAGTCACTCCACTCACCCCCTTCTTCCTTGGGCTTATCGATGGCGTGGGCAACTGGGTCGTTAACATCTCCAAGGGAGTCTCTGGTTTTGTCTCGGATAAAGTGCAGAAACGGAAGGTCTTCATATGGACAGGCTACCTTGCAGGAGCATCCTCACGCATCTTCTATGGAGTCGCACCCTCGTGGGAGTGGTTGCTCCCAGCTAGAATCTTGGACCGAGCTGGGAAAATAAGAGGATCACCCAGGGACGCTCTTATCGCCGATGTTTCATCGATGGAAACCAGGGGT
>JABXGV010000311.1 GCA_016550485.1 archaeon | reverse complement strand
TATGGGATCAGATTGGCGTCCTCATCGATGAACACATTCAAGGGTTAGACCTAGTGAATGAAATGCACAAGGCAATCCGTGAATACCATCGAGGCAGCACTAGCGCCCGAAGGCGCATCCTGCGGGCAGTCAATACCTATGTGGACATGATGAAAGCGCACTTCAAATCGGAGGAGGACGATGTCTTTCCTGCGATGGTAAAGGTTCTCAGCAAGTCAGAGAAGGACAAGATGGCTGCTGATTTCAAGCGCTTTGACAAGCTCGTTGGAGGCCCAGCAGCACATAGAAGATACCAGAAGATTGTCGAAGAACTGGAAAAGGAACTTAGGTAGCTGCCAATACATTGAACTCTTCTTGAAGAAGCCGAATTGACAACTTCTTCACATGAGCTAGACGCTCGTAACTAGATGGGCTAAATCTTTTTTTAGTAGAAGTCATGTTAATCATTAGAACTCATATCACGTTGGGATAGATTTGCCTGAAAATGATATGTTCAATATGAAACGGATTTTTAGCGGCATCGCGTCAGGTACATTCGCGATACAACTGATTTCGCTCCTTGTTCTGCTGGGCGAGAGTATATTGTACATCATGATAATCACTGGGCTTTACGATTTGTTATTTCTGAATACTGACTTGCTCATCCTAGCCCTTCTTTTTGGAGGGGGGCTTATGTTCCTTATCTTCATCGCTTTCCTAGGGTTCTTCCTACGCTTACACAAATCTGTGCGAAATTTCATCATTGGAAAAGACCATGAGCAGATAGAAACAAGCACACCCGCAACTAAGACTATTCTTTTGTTGTTTGGCGGTGCTGTAGCTTTCGGATTATGCGCTGGAATCTATGCCTACTATTTATTCTGGAAGTATTGGCTTAATCCCATGGGTACAGCTTTCCTTGCAACCTATAGTCTGACTGGTGATCTTCTCTTCGAATGGGGAATTCTTGCAGCGTACTTTGCTCTTGGCGCAATCATTACCTGCTTCATTCTCCAGATTCTATCAGCCGCCATTAACCGCTACACAAGCAGGCTTGTAAAGAGCATAGCTGAATAGCGCCTAGCTAAACAAAGCTAGATGCTAAGGGTCTAACTGCACAGTGGATTTGGGGTTAGCCTTACTGCAGGCGTACTCGCCTAAACACTCTCTCGAAGCATGGTAGAGTCAAGCCGAGTCAAGAATACTCAGCGCTCAACCATTAGAGAGCCAAAGCCTACTTCTCTGTAGATGGCTAGGGAAGGGGGTCGAGGGGCTTTCTCCGGACAAAGAAATCAATGATATCAACGCCTGCCGCTTCCAACCTGCGTTGGGTGGACGGGTAACGATCGCATACCTCCTCCTCCAAGTTTGCTGCAAGCCTAGGACTCAATTCTGCAAGTTGCTGAATTAACAATTTTCGTTCTTCCGCTGACATGAGCCGAACATCAGTCATCGCCGCCACGTGAAAACTAGCACCTACTTCGAGCAGGTTTTTTACAGCGCGAAAAGGCAGTTTGTAGTCAACCCCGAGGGCGCCTGTACGTCGCTGATACCCTGCAGGTGAGCCTGCTTTTAACCCCACACGGATGTGGACCTTCTCGTATTGTGCGACTTCTCGGGCATAACTGATGTCTAATCCAAACATTGTTCCATTGGTCTCGAGTATGAAACTCTCAAAATCTGATTCCTCAACCAGCGGAAGGAGTTTCAATAGATGTGCTTTGCAGAGAGTCGGCTCAGCCCCAGAAATCCGGGCTCTCTTAACCCCTTTTCTTCTAGCAGCGCCTAAGAGTTCCTCAAGTACCTCATCTGGGGAATAGAAGCTTACGCGACCACCTATTTGGTGATCTCGGGAAACAGACCAGCAGAAAATACATCGTAGAGAGCAACCTAGCGCATAGGCAGTAGCGATACCGCCATAAACTCCGGCCACATAGAAGCTTGTGTATTTCCGAGCAGCATCTGAGTTCCGGCAGACATGGCGTTGAGCCTCCTTGGCTAGCTCAAGCTGGTCAAAGGGAGGAGTATTGGGCGTAACCAAAGTTGGGAAAGCGTCTGTTGCCATTGAATAACCATTCTGTGTGTCGTACACAAAAACCTACGTAGTGTCGATGGCAAAGACTAAGAGGGGTTGAACCTGAGTGCATTCATGAACTCTCATATCTTCGAACAGTGGGAAGCCAACGCCGAGAATTATACGGCACTGGTAGATGATAAGGGGACACCGCACCACCAAAAGATCCTGAATCCTTGTGTTGAAAGACTTCTTGGTGACCCAAAGGGTAAAAGGCTCCTTGATGCAGGCTGTGGTGAAGGTTATCTCTCACGTTATTACGCTCAACGTGGGGTCGATGTAGTTGGAGTAGATATTTCTGAAAAAATGATTGCCATCTGTAAACAGAAATCTAAAGATCAGAGTATTGAATTCTTAGTGGGGGATATTTGCAATCTTGCTCTTTTCGAGGATGCCTCGTTTGAACTAGTTCTTTGTAATCTTGTTCTACTGAACACACCCTGCCTTGAAGAGGCTTTGCGGGAATTCTTCCGAGTACTAAAATTCAAGGGGATTCTTGTGTTTTCGGTTGTCCATCCTGCCTTCAACGTCTTTGGTCCAGGACGATGGGAGCTCGGTGAGAAGAGCCCTGATTCCGGTCGACGAGAAGGTCGATACTTTATTTTGGATAATTACTTCGAGGAGAAGGAGTACATGATTCAGTGGAAAGATCGTACAGGGGCACCATTTTCCCAGCAGTTTAGCTTTTTTCACAGAACAATCAGCACCTACTTCAAAGCCCTCACTAGAGCAGGGTTTAGAGTAACTGTGGTTGAGGAGCCCAAACCTGTTGTAGAAGATTCCTTCTTTGAAAGAGAGCGCCGCGTCCCATTTTTCCTAGTATTCAGGGCAGAAAAACTGGAAGTGTGACTAGCCTAACGTTGCAGCGCTTCTTGGCAGGATAAGAGACACGTCTGAGAAGGTTTCTGGGTGCTTTAGTAAACGGGCTAGAAATCGTGCAAAGAGGCGTACATCATCAGCACAGGCTGCAGCGAAGCCCACAGGTGAAAGCCCCACGAGGTTATACCGGTCTGCCGCGTCATTCTTTAAAAGGGATGGTTTAGACTGAAGAGGACTTGGGCTGGTGGTTGAGGAAACAGATTCCTCTGGAGAGATGAAGAGAGCTCCAGCGGAAAGCCCACGAGGTTTACTACGGGTTAGTAATACGAAGAGAGGAGTTGTCAAAGGTATGGGTGTAGTCTCGGGTGAGCGTACATCATCAATTGTGGTCTTTATTACCCAGTGTTCGTTTTTTTGGACAAGGGTGAGGAGGCGCTTCACGAAATTCGAACTCACTGCGTATCCTTCAGAACCAAAGATTAGGTCGGTGTCTTCAAAGTCGATTGCGACGCGCTGCTCAACGCCGTCCACTTCGCCCCGAACTACAACAATCCAAGGTTCGGATTCTTCCATCAATATACTTTTCCTCAGCCATCTAGGTGAATAAAGTCTGTTCAGCCATAATAAATCACTTTGGGAGACAGTGAAGGAGAACGAGGTTGATTGAATAATCTAAAGAAAGCTTAGCGGTAATAAAAAAAAGGAGACTGAGGGCTTTCGCCCTCAATTCATCACGATTGCACTAGTCTAGGGTTCGAAGCCATGTGGCCTTCTACGAAGATACCAAAAGGCTGCTATCGCTGTCATGATTATTACAAAGGATCCCGCTGCAAGCCAAGTTACAAGAGGTACATCCACATAGACCGCTTCCTGACGAGCATTGGGCATTCCGTAATGGTACTCTTCGAAGTATTCTAGATAGACTAGACCTGGTTCAGGTCTGGATACGAACCGAAACGGACCTGTCCCGACTGGTCGAGGATTAGTGAAATAAGCTGGTTGAAAGAGATCTTCCCATATGTGTTCAGGGAGAATGGGTATATTCGCCATCTCGATGAAATTGTGGTATCCGTTAAGTGGGGTGTGTATTACAATTGTGACATTATTGATTACGTCGATTGAAGTGAAGTTTAGGATTGGCTGCGGGTCCCTGAATGGCCAAGGACCGGGCAGGTCTCTGATATAGTAATAAGTGAAGTTCACGTCGGTGGCGCTAAATGATGCACCATCGTGCCAAGTTGCGTTGCTTACTAGGTCGAAGGTCAACTTGAGACCATCACCTTCCTGTTCTACTAACCAGTTTCGGGCTAGATTCGGTATGGCTTCATCAGTATTGGGATGTTTGTCTAGGAGACGTGAATAGATGGCATCTAGAACCAGCCAGGATTCTTCCACCGATGTTATAAGAGGATTTAGAGTGTCTGGGACGTTGGAGAGGCCGAAGTCCATCGTGCCTCCGACTCCTGTTATGGGGTTTTTATCTGGTTGACCGGAAATCAGACGAGCCCTGAGGGTAGACCAGTAGTTAGATGATCCCATACTGGGATTAGCTACCCAACCCTCGAAGCGGTCATTCCGATGAGCTGTATAAACATAGGTAGTGCAGAGGGGAATTATTGGTTGATTCTCAGCAACGTTTTCCTGTATCGTCCAAATCAGTTCCTTGAAGTCATTGTAGTTGGGAGTTGTATCTAGTGCTTCGATGGCAGCATCGCATGTCTCATTGTCGTAGTTGAATATGTTTGTATAAGGAATGGCCCAAGAGTAGAACAAGTCTCTCATATAGAGTGGAATAGTTGTTAAACGAGTTCCTGTTGGGAGATGAAGCCCCTTGAGGAAGAAGGGCATAAGCGCTAGATGATACCCTCGAGTTCCGTAGTGAGTGACGTAATAGAGTACTTCAGGCAAAACCCGATTGATAGTGTATTGGAAACCTAGCTCGCCCAGTATTTCGCCAATATATTCAGCGATTACATTGTTGTCGGTTGAGAGCACAGAGTGACTATCCGCCTTTGGATACCATTCAAGAGGTGCATAGAACAGGTTGATGTTTACCTCGTCATCCGAGTCAGGTGCATCACGATAGCCGTCATCGTTGCGGTCGACAAAGCCGGCTTCATCAAGGAGGGTTCTGGCCCCGTCAAGGTCACCGGAACGGTAGTCATAAGGAAGGTTTGGATTTGACCATTCACCGAAACACTGCGGAACTACATGATCTAGGGCGACACCATGTTCGAAGCTTATGTCAGCAAGATACTCTTTGTCAATAGCCATAGCGATCGCACGGCGGAGGGGGAGGTGGTTTAGAGGCCACCCAGATATTGGTAGCGGTACAGGAGTCTCTGGGTAGTAGTCTTCATCGACGAAGAAGGGGTCATCGTGTGTGCTACAAGCGATTCCCCAGAAGGCATCGGCTACAACCTCATCGCAGTCAATGTCTGACCGTTCCTCTGGGAGAACAAGCTCATTGCCGACATCAATAATTCCATCGACGAGGGCAGCCCACTGAGCGTCTGCTCCATGATAGAAGCTGAAAACTAGTTCATCGATGTAGGGACCTTGATAGGAGAAACTTGTGGTGAGTTGACGTGGAATTTCTTGACCACTCGCTGAAGCAACGTTAGAGCCGAAGACAAGAGCACTGAAGAGTACCACACAAACAGCAAGATAGAGCCCACCATGTCGAGTTCTAAAAGTCAACATTACCATGATATTGTCTCCACAATTTTCATGTGAACTGAATGCCTTGATTTCAAATGAAATCTTATAAGATTGACGAAATCTGCAAACCAGCCTAAGCCTACGTCTGCTACTAGCTAGGTGGCAAGTGTTGACGTGTTAGGGCTCAAAACCATGTGGGCGCCTACGGAGATACCAGAAGGCAGCAAGAGCGACCATAATGATGATGAAGCTGCCTGATGCAAGCCAGACCATAAGAGGAATATCGACGTAGACGAGAGATTGCCTAGCCCCAGGAAATCCATAGTGATACTCTTCATAGTATTCGAGATAGATAAGACCCGCTTCGGGACGTGCTTTGAACCGAAAGGGTCCAGTGCCAACAGGCCTTGGGTTCTCAAAGATTAGAGGTGACAATATCCCCTCCCAGATGTGCTGTGGAAGAATCGGCTGGCTGGCTAGTTCGAAGAGGGCGTTGTATTCTTTGAGGGGCGTGTGAACGGTTATTGTGATATTGTTGACGACATCAATTGATGTGAAGTTTAGAAATGGTTTTGGCCAGATGAAAGGCCAAGGGTCTGGTAAGTTGTTTATGTAGTGAAAGGTAAAGTTTACATCCGAAGACGTGAATGAGACCCCGTCGTGCCAAGTAGCATTATTGACCAGGTCGAAGGTCACTTTGAGGCCGTCACCCTCAGGTTCTATTAACCAGTTACGGGCAAGGTTCGGGATTGCCTCCTTTGTGTTGGGGTTCTCATCAATAAGACGAGAGTAAATGGAGTCTAGCACTAGCCACGAATCATCCACTGATACCAACAAAGGGTTTAGGGTGTCTGGGGCGTTACTGAGACCGAACTTCATTGTGCCGCCTACACCAGTTATGGGATTTCGTTCGGCATGGTCAGCCTTTAGGCGTGCTCTGAGAAGGGACCAGTAATTAGCTGACCCAGCAGTTAGGGTGTCCACCCAATGGTCGAACTTGTCTGTTCGATGAGCTGTGTAGAGGTAGGTGCTGATTAGAGGGATGAGCGGCTGGTTCAAGGCAATGGCATCTTGTATGTCCCAAACCAGTTCCTTGAAGTCATCGTACTCGTAGGTAACATTTAGTGTTTCGAGTAGAGCATCAACCGTTTCGTTGTCAAAGTTAAAGAAGTTGGTGTAAGGTATGTTCCAACTATAGAACAGGTCGTCTAAGTAAAAGGTATTATGCTCTGGGATATGGAAGGGGACAAGCGCGAGGTGATAACCTCTTGTTCCCAAGTGAGTAAGATAGTATAGTGTCTGGGAAGTCACCGGGTTGAGGTTAAACATGAAACCGAGATTACCTAGGGTCTCACCAACATATTCTGCTATTGCGGTCGTGTTTGTCGCGATTATTGAATAGTATTCTTCTTTACTCATTAGTTCAAGTGGAGTGTAGAAGAAGTTGATGTTTACCTCGTCATCCGAGTCAGGTGCATCACGATAGCCGTCATCGTTGCGGTCAATGAAGCCGGCTTCATCAAGTAGTGCGCGTGCACCCGCGAGGTCACCGGAACGATAGTCAACAGGGAGATCAGGGTTGTGCCATGCACCGAAGCTTTGGGGCACAACACTATCAACTGCTAATCCGTGCTCGCCAAAGCTCATTTCAGCTAAGTACACTTTGTCGATTGCCATAGCAATAGCCCTGCGTAGAGGAAGGTGGTTAAGTGGCCAACCAGTGAGCTCGAAGAGCGGCGTACCATAGGGAGGTTCTTCCATGAAATATTCATCATCATGTGTGGAGCAGGCGATTCCCCAGAAGGCGTCAGCTACTATCTGATCCGTTTCGATATCAGACCTTGTCTCTGGAGTAATAAATTCATTACCAACATCAATGATGCCGTCGATTAACGCAGCCCATTGGGCATCACTGCCATGATATAAGCTGAAAGTAAGATCGTCAACATAGGGGCCATGATAATCGAATACTAGCTCTAACTGACGGGGAGGTGTACTACTACTTGCCGGGACAAGGGTGAGACCAAAGATGAGGACTCCACAGAGTAACAGACAAACTGCTAGATTATATTTACTTGAGCGATTGGTATGGAAGGAGTGCGTTTTGGAAAAGGAATTATCCATGAGAGTATCTCCCGTGCTGATGAAACTAGATAACGGTTAATGGAATATGCAAATATAAGGTTAGTGAAACTTCTATCCAAGTCTTGGAGGCACTCTAGCTGTGACGGTACGAATCGACCTTGTTGTTTCAAACGCGAACATCTTGACCTTGGAGCAAGAACAGCCTGTTGCTGAAGCGATGGCAGTCAGCAGTGGACGAATCCTTGGGATTGGTGATAACGAGGAACTCGCAGGTCTGGCTAGGATGGCACAGCAGGTTCTAGATTTACGTGGACGAACAGTAGTGCCAGGGTTCATCGATAGTCATGCACATCTTGAAGGTTTAGGACGTCGCCTTCTGAATCTAGATTTAGGGGACGCTACTTCTGCTGAGGATGCTCTATCCAAGGTAAGGGCATATGTTACCCGCATTCCACCAGGTAAGGCAGTGTTAGGATTTAATTGGGATGAAAGTAGCTGGCCTGTTCGTCGTTATCTAACTAGGAGAGATCTCGATCCTGTTGCACCAAATAACCCTGTGGTGCTTTCACGAGTATGCGGTCACTTGTATAGTGTTAACACGCTCGCATTGAATCAATTGGATATTGATTTTAGCCATCCAGGTGTTGATAGGGATTTACAGACCGGTGAGCTAACGGGTGTGCTTCGGGACGTTCCTATTGATACCCGCCCTCTCCGCTCGCTGGGGGAGGAATCCTTGCTTGCTATTCGAGCTGGTTCTCAGTGTGCTGTCAATCTAGGTATTACATCGGTTCACGAGAACCTATCGAGAACACAGCTTCACTGTCTTGCTAGCTACCTCAGGCTATGGCGTGCAGGCGAACTGCCAATACGAACCTACTGTAACCTAGATAAGGACCTGTTAGCTCCCGTGGTTAAACTTGGATTACTCTCAGGAGTGGGTGACCATATCTTTAGGATTGGTGGTGTTAAGGTGTTTGTTGATGGTGCAATTGGGGCGCGTACTGCTGCCCTTACTCAACCTTATCCAGACGATTCAACAAACAGTGGTTTTTTCGAGATGACAGAAGATGAGTATAGTTCTATTGTAGAAACAGCAAACAAGCTAGGACAGCAAGTCAGCACCCACGCAATAGGTGACGCAGCGATTGCTTTGGTGTTACGCTGCCAAGAAAGAGTCAGTGGGAAGGAGGTGATAAAACGACTACGTCACAACATTATCCACGCGGAGTATTTAACCGAATCTCTTCTCAAGCACGTAAAGGAACTTGACATGCTTCTATTGATGCAGCCAAACTTCGCACATCGGTGGGGGCTTCCTGGAGGAATGTATGATGAACGATTGGGCGTTGATCGTGCACAACAGCTGAACAACCTTCGAAGGATCTTGGATACAGGTGTTCGCGTGGCCTTTGGGTCAGATTGTATGCCAATGGATCCAATTTATGGTCTTTACTCAGCGGTTGTACACCCTAATCCTGCTATACGCATTACTGTCAAGGAAGCATTACAATGCTATACCCTAGATTCAGCCTATGCTAGTTTCGAAGAGCGAGATAAAGGAAGCCTCGCTCCTGGAAAATTAGCTGATTTTGTAGTCCTTTCAGAAAACCCACTCTCAGTAGCGCCTGACGCACTTGGAAAGATCAAGGTGGAACAAACCTATGTGGGTGGCACTCTTGTATCTTCAAAGGGCTAGATACCCAGCGTCATCAGGAATTTCAACTACTTAAATCGGAGAGAAAAAGGGAGGGAGAACACTGCTAAAAAAACAGCAGAGCGTTCTCCCGCGGTAGATTTGTTGAAGAGGCTGCAATATTCGAGCACTGAGAGCTGTTGCAACCGGTGTCTACTACTTAGTTTTCACTAAAGTGATTTCCATGGCAGAGACGTTAGCGGTGTTGCCTTCGGCAGTGGTTACTGTTTCTGTGCTGATTTCTATGCTGCGCACTTTGAGGTCTGTCATGAACCTGTTGCGCAGAACTTCTGCGACATCTACTGCACGACTAATAGCACGACCACGCGCCTTGATGATAAGCTCATCAGGGTTGCGGTTAAGCTGTGTAACACAAGCTGTTATGTAGCTCATGAGCGGCTTGCTGCCGACGAAAACCACGCTTTCATCTCGTTCTGACTTGGTCTTGGGCTTTGATTCAGATTTTGCTTTAGGCATTTTATTAGTTTCCTCCTGAACGGAGAGTTTTTCGTATTGTCGTATCCACCAGTGTTTCTGGATTCCGTGATTTGTTGAGTTGTAGGATGTATATCACTCCTACATGCACACCGGGGAGGAGTGAAGGTTCTAAATGGTCTCTTAAAAATATTCAGGTGGTGTACCCTCGTCAGGAAAATCTCAACTAGATTGCTTACTAGACCGGCGATACCAAAGGTACCCCAGACTTACCACAATGATGCAGAGAACACATAGAAAACCGACGCCAATCCACCAGCCTAGAGGGTTCCTAAAAGTTGATGGGGCATCTAGCTGTTCTTCTACAAACTGCTCAACCACACGCCCTACGGTCTCAAGAGATGTCGGAGAGCATTTGTCTGGCGTATCTTCTAGTGTATGCCAGTAGGGATACTCGAAGTCGATGATGTCAACGGCGGGAATTCCAGCTTGGAGAAATGGGCGGTGATCGTCAACAAGAGTGTACCCAAGAATGTTAAGAAAGATATGGCTATATCCTAGTTGAGCAGCAGTCTGCCATAGTGCATCTACTAGACTTTGAGTTGAACTGCCCTCTCGTTTTATTTGAAGATCAGCGTCACCCATCATGTCGAGGAGGATGGCAGCCTCTATCATGGCAACTTGGATACCACTTAGATTGTTCACATAATGTGTTGAGCCCACAATCCATTCCCAACCATTAATGCCTCCCGAGTCCTCTGCATCAACGAAAAGGAGGACAACAGTGTTTTTTGCGGTGTCGGGTAGTGCTGCTGCAAGTTCGAGTAATGCTGCTGTGCCACTTGCTCCATCATTAGCTCCAAGAATGGGAAGAGATTGGTTTAAAGGATCAGGATCATGGTCTGCCCGTGGTCTTGTATCATAATGAGCTAGTAACACTAGCCGCGGTGATGCTGCTGCACCAGCAATGATATTTCTCAGCGGTGTTCCCTCGTATGTCCAGTTCTGCTGCTGTACGGGCCAGCCCTGTGCTTCCAATATGGAGATGATATAGTCTCCGCATTGAGTTAGGTTTTCTGAGCCTGGTGGTCGTGGTCCAAAGGCACACTGTGCCTCTAGATAAGCGAAGGCGCTGGTACCATTGAACTCTAGGGAGACAGAACGAGTAGAGGGACGCTGTAACTGCGAATGGCTCGTTTCAGGAATGGTAATAACTGGTGAAACTACAAACATGATTAAAAGTAGAAACGCAACTAGAGGCGTACGGTATTGCAAGAGGAGATCTCCACGAAGTGAATTGCGGGAATGGAGGATAGTAATTTCCAAAACTTATAAAAATACTGAACAAATGCCTCCTTCGCGTTGCTGGGGTCAATTATGTCTGATGAATCTGATGAATTATCAATCATCCGGAGACGAAAATTACAGGCTATCCTAAAGGAGAAGAAACAGCTTGAGATAGCTAGAGAAGCCGAAGAGGAACAGGAAAGGAAGCGGCAACAACTTCTTCAGGAAATATTCATGCCTGATGCCACTGCGTATCTGGCTGAACTTAAGCAAACTAAACCTCACCTCGCTACACGAATCGAGGATATTGCTCTCACTCTCTTTCTTCGACGACAACTAGTCAGGAGAATACCCAAGATTGGGGTCCTCCAAGTGCAGCGCCGACTCGAGGGCGTAGAGCCTAAAATTATGGTGAAACGTCGAGGTGAAGACGCTATCAGTTTCTACGAATCGGTTCGAAAGGATTTAGAGGAGCAGGATTGATTTAGCGAAACATCTGCTTTGTTATCTCTACCTAGTTTAGCCAATGCTATAGTTAGGAAAATTCTCTTGTTGAGCGTCTCTACACTGTGGCAGGAAGAGCACTTGGGGATTGTTTCAATACACGCCCTTGACTGTTCTTGAGAGCAATACGAATTATACTAACCGCGTTTGCTCCCAAGACTGCGCGTTTTATGTCTCTTTCAAGCATTGCCATTGTCGCTTCGTTTGAGAGTTCTTGGAACGCACTAGCATTGAAATGTAGTAAAACATGAAGAACTGTACCTGCTTCAGAGAAAGGAGAATTTTCAGGGAGTTCAAGTTCCACAGATTCCACTGGTTCAGGAGTCACTGATGCGACCCATTGGAAGTATCGTTTTCGGGCTTCTTTGCGGATTGTAATCTGCCCTGCACAAGCTAGTACCTCGATGACATCGTAAACCCGTCGCTTCTGTTCTGGAGGTAACTCTAAGTGTAGTAGCAGCGTGTTGGCGGTGTATTCTTTCCCTGGATTAGCACGTAAGAACTCAACCACCATTTTTGAGACTTCACCAAGTTTCATTCAAATAGCCTCTTCAATCGAGTTAGTCCGAGAGGGATTTGCATTCAACCCGCCTGGCGCAATCTGGCTAAAAGGGTTACGGCTCATTGACCGAAGCCAAATCCCATGATGGGGACCCAGTAGTACTGTATACCTCTGTTCGTTAAAAAACGCTGGTATTACACAGTGACCGATTCCCTTCTGACCAGCATCCTACCCTTAAATAAATCAAGGTAGCCCGTCGAACTTGCTTTTATCACTACCTGCTACAAAAGTGGTAAATACTCCTTCAAGGAGAATGGTGGTGATAAAAGAAAAGGGCTTATATGAATATTACAAGATACTTTTAGTGGAGGATTGGCGAAGCCGTTATGCACAAGCTCAGTTCAGTGCCAGTTCTATTGGGAATCGTTCTGTTCGCATTAATTTTTTCGCCACCTCCACCCGTTCATGGTTTTCAGTATATCCACTTTTGGAATTACAATGCGTCAGGTATCCTGATTGTAGCCGGTAATCATTCCTATCCCGCGGAATCATACCGCTTCTGGAATTATTATGATAATTCAAGTTCGCAAACTTGTAAACAAATCATGCAGAACATCACTTTAAACAATGTAAGTGTCGAGTTTATCAGGCAAACTGCTGATATCGATGGAAATCTTCTGCTTGAGTATAATTTAACAACACCACTTCAGCCTGCAGATGTTCTGCTATGGCAGGAGGAGTGGGTCTTCGAGGTGTTGGATCATAGATTTGATCCACCTCAAATTAGCAAAGAACAATCAGGAAACGTTAGTGAAATTTCAGAGTCATTAGGCGGGCTACAATATGGCTGGTACACTCGGGCAACTAGTCTATGGAAGACAAATAACGATACTCTCATAGACCTTGCGGGATTAATACGGAGTGAATTGGCAGAAGAAGAACAAGACAATGCTCTGGCTCTGGTTTACGGAGCAATGGCCTGGATTGATGCCAACATCCATAACCCAATTACGATAATCGAGCCGCAATACCCTGAGGAGCTACTTGTTAGTGAAATAGGAGATTGCGATGATAGGTCAAATCTACTCATCGTTCTTCTTCGACTTTTCGGCATTCCATGTTACTTAATGACTGGACACTGGTATCAGGAAGGCGCCATCACTGCAGACTTTCTTTGGGGCTCTATTGCTGAGGAGGCTTATCTCTATGTGAACTGGCAAAATGGTATGGGACATGCCTGGGTCATGGCGTATATACCACCTTGGGGTTGGCTTCCTTTCGATCTTCTTTCAGGCTATATAGCAGCTGAACCTTCTAGCGCTGTGTATAACTCCCTGTATGCTCGAAATGTACCTCTTGTCACCCTCTGGATATGTAACGGATCAGACTATATCGGTGAAAGACGAGCAGCACAGCAAGATCTCTTCAATTACAGTCTCCAGCGGATGGAATACGAGTTTTGGGAATTTTTGGGTTCTGTTCCTATTCTTGACCCGCTATATTTCTCTGCGAATACAATCACTATAATTGCTCTTATCGCTACTGTCTCAGTCCTCAGCTGTTTGATTGGGATTGGAATGCGTAGACAGCCGACACAGGAGGAAACCTCTTCGTGAAATCATCCTCTGGTATATCCTCCCCTCTACCTGATGCTAACCAGCTCTACCATGCCTACGTTTTTGACCAAGAGCCCGTTACGCACCAATTCTGGGGACCAATACCTCGTACAGCTTCTGAAGCTGTTCAATTCAGCCAAGCTCTTATTCAGCAATACTCGAAAGGGCAGACACCTCTCTTTTCAGAAGAACGCATGGAAAAACTGCTTCACGCTATTACAGATCTCCATAGTACACGAGGAATGATGAACGGTCAGATAAAAGAACAGTTAAATAAACTATCAAATAACCCAGCTGTTGTGGAAGCAGGACATCAGCCAGCATTACTTGGTGGCCCTGGTTTTGTAATCAATAAAATGGCAGCCATTAGTCGTCTCGCTTCTTTCCAAGGTGCAGTACCAATAATGTTCGTGGGAGACCATGACCATGAACAGAAAGAACTAACAGTGGTCCACCTTCCGAGCCCAGGGCAACATGGCCTTACATTCTCACTTCAGGTACCCCGTGCCTACAGGAACTCCCCTCTCCATATCATACCACTTCCTCCTAAGAAATGGTTGGAGCAAGTGTGTACAAGAATACAAACAACCTATCACGAACTTGTCGCCTCCCAACCAAAGAAGGATCGTGAAGTTTACGCTCAAAACGTTGAACTAATTCTCAAGCTCATCAGACAGACGTTTACTCAAGCATCAAATCTAGCAGACTGGACCCTTCGCCTCTGGATGCGCATTACAAATCTAGGCAGAGATAGTGACATACTTTTCCAAGCCTTCTCTCAACCTACAATACGAACGTTGATGCTGCCAGCCTTTGAATATCTCCTAGCTCAGTCAAACCGACACCGTTTCATTAACGCAATTAATCAAGCTGCTCAGCAACTTAGTAGTTTAGGGTATCAACCGGGAATTGGTCATCGCCCAGACGCTTTTGTGCCTTTCCTCCTCGAATGCCCTACCAAGGGTTGCCAACGTACTCGGCTGGAACCCACTCTAGAAGAGCAGGCAAACACTAGCTCCCTTCATCTAGTTGCAACCTGTCCCAAGTGTAACGAAGCCCATAAGCTTGAGGTCTCTGATACTCATCCTGACCTTAGCCCTTGGCAAGATTATCTCTCACCAAGAGTAGATACTCGTGCCTTCTTGGTCCAAACTTTTACTCCAGTTATTTTGCACGTGGGGGGCGCAGGGGAGACCAGCTACCAAGCGCAAGTCTCACCTGCCCTTGCAGCCCTTGAGTGTGTAGTTCCCACCTTCTTTCGATACACTCGTCTCTTCTATGGCAACCCATGGACCAGAAGGCTCGCTCAAAGACTCCAGAAGGAGAATTTACAACCTCTTCTCCCAGTAAAGCTGTGGACGTACCAATCGGCCATCGAAACCAACGGTCGTGAAAAGAACGCGGGAGTTGTTCGTTCTCTCTTCGCTGCATGCAGCGAATACATCAGAGATACGTATCAGCAGCTCGTAGATGTTGAGACTCGACTTGAACAAGAAAGGTCAACTATGATTAATGCGCTGCGAGGAACCACCGATTTAGCACCTCGCCGCCAGCTTCAAGCCCAAATCGGCCTGCTCACTAAACGCCGCCAACTTGTTCAAGCATACTTGTCTCAGATGTTCGGTCGATATTCACCAGAACGCTTCGGCCAAGAAGTAAGCTTTGCATGGGTCGACACAGCTATATCCTTAGGCCCCGCTCAGCTCTTCACCATTCTCAGCGCTCATTATCAGCCGCTCACCCCAGCAGCTGCTACCTTCTACATCAGCGATGAGCCATCCAAGCTAAGAACTAAGACTGAAGAATAGCTTCATACACTTCGATATATTTGGGAATTACCTTTTCAGCAGTGTGATTCTCAAGGATTCTTTTTCTAGCCTGTTCACCGAGACGTTTAGCGAGGACCTCGTCAGTGAGTACCGCGTATAAACGGTTTGCTAGTGCATCAATGTCTCCGAAAGGTACTAGCAGACCATTCTGGCCATCAGTGATGAGTTCGGGTATTCCTCCGACTTCTGTAGCCACAACTGGGAGTCCACTGCTCATCGCTTCAAGGAGAGAGAGAGGAGCACCTTCTAACTCTGAACATAGCACGAAAGCGTGAGCACAGCGCAGATAAGTGTAGACATCTCGTTTGAATCCTAAACACTGTATCCGGTCATTTAACCCGAATTCCCGTATGAGTCGCTCAACGTTTGGTCGCTCTGGTCCATCTCCTACAAGCAGAAGCTTCGCGTTCGGAACTTCTGATGCGATTTGAGCAAAGGCAGTGACAAGGTCTGCGACCCGTTTTACAGGCCGAAAGTTGGAAACGTGAACTAGCTGGTTCTGGTGCTCTTCACATCGATGTATGCAGGGTCCAGGCTTGAATTGGTCAGGATTGGTGAAGTTTGTTATGGGGCTGATTTTGCACCTAACGCCCAGAGTCGTTTCCGCTGTCTGGCATATGTGTTTAGTTACACACGTAACTGCATTAGCTGCTTCCACGGCGAAGCGAGTGGCAGGTTGGTAAGCAGGGTCAGCACCCAATGTGTGGACATCGGACCCGTGAAGAGTAACGACATAAGGTACACCAGTCATTTCGTGAGCCATGTAGGCGGACACTGCATGAGGAATTGCATAATGGGCGTGTAGTAGATCCAGTTTGTATTTCTTGGTTACGCTAGCCATTTGAGATGCTAGTGCCACGGTGTAGGGAGGGAACCGAAAAAGAGGATAGCTTAGCACATCAACGAGATTTACCGTGATGTTATCGTGCCGCCCCTCTTGCAAGAGAAAGGGAACCTCATAGGTGACCATATGTATTTCGTGGTCCCTTTTTGCTAGTTCCATTGCCAGTCTGGTCGCCAGTAATCCGGAACCACCGATACTTGGATAGCAAGTAATCCCAATTCGCATAGAAATTTCCCAATCGCTCACATTCTTTCTTACCCTTATCTTTTGCCGTTCTGGTAAACACTAGCAATAACACATTGAAACGCCCCTAGCTGAATATACTTGCAGAAAACGAAGGCTTTTGACGATAGACCACCAGATATCTGGATATGCCAAAAGACACGAGAATCTCTGCTCCTTCTAAGGGAAACCGACTCCTCGTCGTAGGGGCCCATGCAGATGATGAGACTTTCGGGTGTGGGGGCACCATTGCTTTGGAGGCTAGCCTTGGCGCTGAGGTTACAGTGTGTTGCCTTACTGGTACACCAACGCGTCATAGAGAGCTACGCGCAGCCTGTAAAATCCTCGGCGCGAAGGTTGTAGCTGACGAAGGAGAGGATTTCGCTCTAAGTGTTCGTGGAGTTTCTGACAGGCTCATTCCACTAATCAGGAGGATTAAACCCAATATCATTATCACCCATAGTTCTCTCGATTATCATCCTGACCATACAATTGTCCACAAGGCAGTGTTACGGGCAGCTGAATGGGCAGGTCATGCTACTCTTGAGCGGGAAAAGGCGTGGCGACCCCGCCGCCTTCTATGTATGGAAATCAATAATCTCTTTCCAGCGCCCACCCTCTTTGTTGACATATCGGAAATCGCTGACTTGAAAAGGCAAGCAATCATATCGTTTAGAAGCCAGATGGAAAAAACAGAGGGATACTATCTTTCCTTTAACATGCAAAAGGCACAATTACGAGGGCTGCAAGCGGATTGTGAATTCGCTGAAGCGTTTATGGAGATGCCACTACCCTTCCATGGCCCGTTCTATGCTCCGCCTCCAAAGATGTCTACAGTCTTTTACTAGAAATAATGCTTCAAATATAATTTTCCCCCGACTACTTCTCTAAAGGAGGCGGGATTGTGGTGAGCCCACGTGTGATGGTGCGTACCCAAGCGTCATAGGCAGGAGATGTGGGTTCAGCTGTGTATAAGTCAGGTCTACGCGTTTCTAGCAATTGTTCTGGAAGCCCCATTGCATCAGCGACTGTGATTAGTCTGTGTCCGACGGCACGTGACACCTCCTGAATTGGAGTTAGCCATTCACGCCAACAAGGATCCCGCTGGAGATGGTGGTCTATTATTACTATTGGAATCTGGGTTACTAAGCGTTGAAGATTATTCGCTGCTTTTGTGATGAGCTGAGCTGATACTCTTTCAGGGCTCAGGTAGGTCGGTGGTCCAGCCAGGATAAGTAGTTGAGGTTTCTGTTGTAGAATCCAATTGGTTGTCTCTGAAACCATTGGCCCCTGTACATCTGATGCATGTACCACGCTAACTCCTTGGTATTGAATTGCAGTCATCACTACAGAGCCTAGAAAGGTTCCTAGTTCTCCATGAGGAACTGCAGGGGAAAACTGGACTTCGGTCTCTCCGATTTTAAATGCATGATTATCTGCGAATACAACTTCACGAGCTACTTTACGTGCTGCCTGCACGAAGGCAATCCCTCGTTTCCGCTGAGAACGATTTATTCTGCTGTGTATATCCTTGCACCAGATTCTTCGACGCCCATAAAGTGCAGACGCATGCTTTCGGCTTGACCAGAAAAAGGCATAATTCTCGAAGAAAGGTACTAGATGGTCGAAATGATAGTGTGAGATTACGATAATCTCTGCCTCTTGAGCTGCTGATTGAATCGCGGCAAGCCGCTGGGCGAGTGTACGGTATTCAATAGGATGAGGATGCATACCACCACGAGCGCCTAGGGCAACGCCTGGATCGATGAGTATACCTGTATCAGGGGTATTTACAAGTACAGAGAGGCTGCGCACTCCGACACTCTCTGCTGCCAAAGGTACCACATTAACTGTTTTACCTAGTTTTACGCGCCCTTGTTGTATCAACCGAACGTCACCGTCAGAGAGCCACTCGAACTCGACGTAAGGATATGTTAAACTCGCCTACAAAAAAGTAGAGAGGGTACCAGCGCTAACGAAGAGCCCTGATACCTTCCTTATTCCACTACTTGGAGACTTTTCCAGGAGAGGGGAGTTTGCCTACCTTCTGGGGCTCGGTTCTCAGATCTACGTCCCTTTCGGTTTCTAGCCTTCCGGTGTAGAGGAGTTCCCCTTCAACTGTCACATCTCTTTCTAGGTAGATGTCATGTCCGTAGAGATTTCTAACACGGGCTCCCTCTTCAACGCGAATCCTTTCACCATAGAAAGACTCGCCCCGGACCTTTTCACTGACGATGATATCAGTAGCCTCAACGAACCCTCTGACTTCACCTCGTCGGCCAATACGGAACTCTTCAGCCCTTATGTAGGTGGCCCTGACGCCTCCGCCAACGCTAATGCGGGTGCCTTCTATTCGCCCGCCTGCCTCGAGTTTGCCCCCTACTTCGATTTCTCCACTAACGTATAGGTCTTTGCCCACTACAGCTACTCCTCCTACATCTAAGTCTTCGGTGAGCGTTAGTGACCCAGAAACCTTCAATACGCCTCCGATATCAACATCCTTTCCTGAGGCATCGCCATCAATCTTTGCTGAGCCGCCAACATCGAGTTCTTCAAAAACAAGGTCGCCGGAGCACTTGAAAGATCCGCCAACATCGATATCAAGTACTTTTGAGCCAGCACCTACTACCGCTGCGCCTCCAACATCTAAATCGCCAATCTCCATGGCACCTGTAGCCTTGAAGGCACCACCTACATTTACTCGTCCTGCAATGCCGTGGCTAACAGTAGCTGCGCCTCCTGCGCTAAGATCTTCAACCTCGATTTTACCATTGATACGTGCTGCACCTCCGACAGAGAGTGTCTCAGTTTTCACATCTCCTCCTACACGAAGAGCGCCGCCACAAGAGACTGTGGTACAATGAAGGTCTTTACCAACCTCTAAAGCACTAGAGATGCTGAACCTACGCGCCTTCGCTGAACCTTCGATTCTCAAGCGTCCTCGCGATACTTTGACAGAGGCTTCTACTGTCAGGTTTCCTCTTAACTCTACATCATCTCGGCACTCTATGTCTAGATGTTCGCATTTTAGTGAGCCTTCGATTATTGGTGGTCGCCCCCTTATGAAGAGGACCCCGTCAACCACAATCTCGGACCCTTTGAGGGGCACAATGAAATCACAATCACGGACTTCAACATCCCCATGGATTCGTCCAATCTTTACCTGTTTTTCCCTTTCGAAGCGTTGTTTATCACCCATTTTTTACACCCTTGTAATGTTTCCTTTCAGTTTTCTCTTTTTATAGTTGTTACCATGAGCTATGAGAGGTAGTTCTGTGAATCCTCCTGAAGTGACCCCCATCGCTGATGCGTGGGCAATCGATTCGCCCGCTGACGCGGAGAATGCCGCCCACATCTATCTTATCTTTGACGCGGAGATCCCCATTGATTGAGGCGACCCCGCCTACATCCAAAGCCTTTGTTAATATTAAGGAGCCACTCACTTTGAGAACTCCACCTACATCGATGGATTCACCTGTTGCGTCGCCTTCAAGTTTCACGCTACCGCCAACATCGAGAGTCCTGAATACGAATTCACCAAGACTCTTGAAGGTCCCGCCAACATTGATAGAGAGTATCTTTGACCCTTGACCAACAATAGCTGTCCCACCAACATCTAAATCACCGGCTTCAATGGCACCAGTAGCTTTGAAACTTCCACCTACATCAATACGTCCTATGGTGCCACTATCACAAGAGACAGAGCCGCCAACTGAGACCCGTTCAGCTTTGATTCTCCCTTCCACTTTTAGGGATCCGCCGCAATCAACGGCTTTGCATCTAAGGTCGCCCCCTACATCTAAGGCTCCATCAATGTCAAAGTCATTTGCCTCTGCGGAACCATTAACAATTAGTCGTTTGGGGCCACACGAGAATCGATGACGTTCCTTTACCTTGACGGAGCCGTCTACTCTCAAATCTCCTTCAATAACGACTTCTTCATCTGTTTTGATTCGCAAGTGCTCACAGCTTAACGAGCCTTCGATGATAAGCGGGCCCTCGACGATCAAGGTACCCTTCACGACGATTTCTTTCCCTTTTTGAGGGACTAGGACATCACAGTCTTCGATGAAGACATCGCCACGAACCTTGCCCAGTTGAATCCATTTTTCATCTTTGAAGTGCATTTTTCTTACCTTCTCAAGTTGCGCTTCAAGTGAATTAACTTCTCCGTCATTTAAAAGGCGGACTCATAAAATGAGGTCACAACATGTTACTATCAAAGAGCCTGTGTTTTCCTCTAAATTGTAGCTTTCATTGATCAGAAGGGCGTAAGTGGCTCAGGAATTGGCATCCCTACAAGGCCCGCAATACGCTTGTACAACTCGAGGTACTGATTCCCTCTGACAGTAACGCGGAACATTCGTTTACCCTCCTCTTCGTCTTCTGCTAGAAGTCCACGCTCACACATGAAATCAATGATTTTCTTCGCACGATCCACAGGGAGATTGGTGGAACGAGCTGCCCGGGTGAGAGGACAGTATCCATGTATTACAATGACACGGATAAGCATTGCATAGATATCATAGCGTGTACGTTTGAGTACCGTGTCTAATCTTGACACCTTGTTAACCTCTACACTACATCTTGTTTAGCCTACAAAAGCTATGGCATAGGAGTAAATTATCATTATTACTATCAGCCGAGAAATAAAATAGTCCTGTACGAGGGAAAATAGTACAAAAGTTAAATTGTGTCCAGGATTTGCACGTCAGCGAAGCCCAATCCCTTACAAGACGCTAGCCTCTAATATACAGGAAATCCATAGCTCTATGAGGGCTTTAGAATTAAAGCTGGAACTAGATCATTTTGAGCCAGAACTGAACGACTTAGATTTATTAGAGAGATGACCCAGAAAGACCTACACCTACTAGGTAAGGATGTTGACTTGGGCAAGGTAACAGTTGATCTTGTCTTTGGCGATTCGGCAGAAGCGGAAAAGGTGAGTAGAATCCTTGTCATAGTAATCGTAGATACCTACTGCCAACTCTTCTGGGGAAAACCAGGATCACTTAAGGGACAAAACGCTTTCCTTGAAGTGAAGGCTAGCCTTAGGGCATCATATCCTGCCTTGAAAGACCTTACAATATTGACGCACGGAAAACTTGGAGTAGAGTGGCCTAAACCCTTGAAAACAAAAGAGCGGCCAAGGTGGTAAACATCATGTATATTGTTGCGACTAAGGAGGATTTTCAGGAACTGGTCCAAAGCGGTGAGAAAGCCCGAGGCAGCATTGCGATTATTGAACCTGACGCAATAGTTGGTACCAACCCGTTGGGCGAACCTGTAGCCGCCAGCCATAACGTCGCTGTCATCTTACGAGAGATTGCACAGCAGAACTCTATTCTCTTTTCATTGTGGAATACAGGGTTTCAGTCACTGGACATGGTCACTCCGTTTGCCCAGTTCCTCCGATCCTGTAACGGAATTATCGTTGAAGGCGGGCGCCCCTCCATCTATGATTCGCAATCATTCAACCACAATCCTTCTCTTCCTCGCGAAGAATTTCTTAGTCTTGTAGAATCACTGCTTCTCAACAGAACTGCAGGGAGTGCTCCTGCCTTGTACATTTGTCTTGGTCATCAGGCGGTGGGTGAAGCTCTTATTCGTTTAATAAGGCGTGCCATTACCAATCTACAATGCCAAGATGACCTGCCTAAACCAGCGCGGAAAGCATTCCGCGATATCTCCACGTACATCCATCAGTTCGGCGAACAACTCGTAATCCGCAGGAAACGACACATAATTGCAAATGGCTATCGTGACACGCGCTTTGCCGTAGCACCTAATGAACAAAGAGAAGTTGGCATCCGTCGACTCCATCCTTATCAACCACTTGAGCATCTCCCTGAACCTTTACTCAAGGCCCATGAAAAAACCGCAGCTACCGAGTCAGGAATAATTGAAGACCTCATTCGAATCGATGACTGGGATTTAGCTATGCTGCACGGCGACGAAGTTAACCAAGAAGCAATCCTCTTCGCGAATTGGGCGCTAAATCACCTAAATAACGAGCTTCAAGACCACAGAGACGACATCGCTAGCTCACCTCACACTTGGCTCCTCAACCTTCCCTTCGGAGTAGAAGTCCTCTGCTCTACCTTTTTCCCTGACTCCACAAGACCCCTCACGGAAGTTGCAGCCATGGCGATTTACTACCAAGACCATAACACCGGTCAGAGACGCCGCGACTTCAGCCTCCAATTTCACCCTGAACTTCTCGATGACCTCCGCACGTTTCGCGTTCCTCCTACACCTCCACCGCCTCTCCATGATAGCGATGGCACTAGACTCCTTGTCACCCTTTTAAGACGGGAAGGAGACCATCAATAGCTAACGCCACAACTCAACCGATTCCTAGAGCGGCACTACGAGTCATCAATATTCTTCGGTCTGGGAATCTTCACTAGCTCTTGGGCAACTACGGATAGTATAGCCCCTGCCCAAGCAATCCCTTGAAAACGATTCAAGAATTCAGCGAGCGTGAGGGTACCAGCAACCCACATCTGGATTAGATTCCAAATCAGCGCGATTAAGCTTATACCTGCCCCTAAACTCATGAGAAAAGCGCCTAGAGTATACCGGCGAAGAAGGATCAAAACACATCCTACAAGAACCGTCCAGCCACCCAACATTGCTAGGTAATTCAACCCGTACAAGAAAAGCATAATAACATTAGTAAGAACAGGCGTCAACCCAAGGAGCTGAGCTATCTGTGGAACATAAAGTATGAACCCTAGACTAGCATAGGTATTGGTTAAAATCAAAATTATTCCACTA
>JABXGV010000310.1 GCA_016550485.1 archaeon | reverse complement strand
GAATACAATCTTGTTATCGTGTTTACGGCAAACCTCGCCGAAGAGCCACCCTACACCTACCTGATTGAGGAATATATCATCCCCTCAATAGGTGAGGTTCTTCCCGCTAGACTAAACCCTATACTACTAGGGGCATTAGCAGCTTTCCTTATTGGGGTCCCCACCATTGTTGGAATAGGGTACTTGCATTTTAGAAAAAAACGGACTAGTAGAAAATGAGCAATTCACTAACAAGATTAATGAGTTACAAACTGGATTCAGTGTTCCTCTATTCTCTCCGACCAACAACAAAAACCAGAGCTTGCTTTACACCCTGCCTGAACTGAAAGAGCCCATTATTCAGCGTGACAAAATCCTGATCCCGTATTCGACGGATTTCTCCAGGGAGCACCTCCTCCCACACACCCTTTCGATGGCGCTTCAACATGGTCTGTGCAGACGTAAAGCCCTCCTTGATGTAGAAGGAGCGGGCATGGCGCTTCGACTTGATGTTCCTAGCAAACAAGTACAGCTGAGCCGAGGCAGCCTGAACGGGTTCCAGCAGGTAGGGTGGTAACACGATGTCACTCCCCTCACCACCAATCCTGACAAAGGCCCTACGTGGGATGTTACTCACATCGAAGACAAAGAGAGTCTTGTCCTCGTCGCGTATGGTTTCCACTGGCTTAACCATTTTCGCTTCAGGCAGGACAAGGTAACTGCTCCGAGTTTCCTGTGACTGGTACTGCAGTACAATCTCAAAGACCTCTTTGACCCTATCCATTAACTCCGCTAGGGTGGGGAACCTTTTACTCGGTGAGGGGCTGGTCGCTCGAACCACGGCTCTTGTCAAGCGCTGAGCAAGCATGTCCCGGATATCCTGGGATTCTATGATTTTGTGTAATTGCGCAGCTACGTAAGGGTACGCGGGTTCAGCGGACAACCCATAATCGGCACTCACAGTTGGCATCATCTCCGGTCGTTCCTTACCGGTCAGCAAGAAATAGAGTAACAGCCCGAGACTGTACTGGTCCGTCAGCTTGGAAACGCCCTCAGAGATCAAGCCCCGTTGCTCAGGGCTTTCCCATCCTGGCGTGTAAAGGTCAGTGATTTTTGAGATGACATAGAGAGGTGCTCGGCAAGCAGGATCCGCGCAAAACCGGTCCACCCGACTGTTGGGCTTCCCACAGCGTGGGCACGTGACAGGAACGGGTGTACCACACTTAATGCAGTTGGGCTCCTGGATCGAGAGCATGGTCCGGCACATCGAGTTTGGACACTCTACTTGGATTTCAGAGATATCCCGGGCACCATCCAGGTCCAGAAGGATAGGATCATGGGGCTGAATCCGAGTCCGGCGAATCATGACGTGATGGGATTTGATATCCCGGTGAACAACATCAACACTATGGAGGTACTTCACAATGCTCGCAACGTTCAAAAAGACAAAGAGGCGCTCCTGAAAATTAAGTTCGCCAATACAGTTGGGGAGCAAGGTTCCATGGACAAACTTTTGCACCAAGAACAGGGGCTTCGCCGCATACGCCAATCTTTCAGCTTCTTTCTTTAATCGAGCAAACTCCTGCTGGCGAAGCTCGGGGTTATAATCACGACTATACGAGAGAAGCTTAGAAATGGGAACAGAACACGCCACAAGCTTGGTCACACTCGGATGGTGAACCAACCGCGCGAGATTGTTTACCTCACGAATGAAATACTTCGCTCGTTGCTCAGGACGATGGTCGACGAACTGCTTTAGAAAAAACACCCTCGATGACTTAGCTGCCCCACGTTTTGCTTGCTTCACCGCAGCGTACGTGTAGGTGTGTGCCCGAATCCCCGGTGGGATACGCACCTGCCGCTTAACCTTGAACTTGGTTCGACCGACTTGGGCTATGTTCCCCTTTGAAAGGATAGCCCGCCACTTCATGCATCCAGGTCTCCATAATCCACTAACACTAGTTGCAACTTACCAGGGAGCTAGGAATATCCTCGAATGGTCGTCCCATCAACATCAGGATCAGAGAGCGCATCCGTGATGTCTACGAGAACAATCGAAACGTTATCTGTGGTCCGGTTCTTCATCGCCAACTTGTAAAATTTCAGGCAATTATCTTCGAGGCTCTTTCTTCTCTCAGTGAGATCATCAGGTCGTCCCTTTCCGAATACCACATCCCACATGGCCTTCTCATATACAACATCAGAGAGACCATCCGAACAGAGCAGAAGATAGGTTGGTGGAGCCTTGCGTTTCCTCCGAGTTTTCTCGATTCGGGTATGTTGTTCCCCAAGAGTCAGGGTCTTGATATCCGGGTTAACGACCCTGTTGATACCCACAGCTTGAGTGATGACGTTCTTTTGCGGGTGGGTTCGTGCCTGCTCATAGGTGATTTCACCAGCACGCACCATCGCCATCACTTTTGAATGATCGAGGGTCACCGGACGAGAAGGAGGTCCACTGGATTCCAGGAGATAACAGCGGCTATCACCGACATTGCCTACGATGCCCCAATTCCCTATGGTAAACACCGCAACAAGGGTCGTCGCCATATTCCCCGAGGTTCCACATCGTTTAGCTTCTTCAAAGACCGCTTCATTCGCCTTCTGAAAGGCTATCTTCATAGCCTCATTTGCTGTGGCGCGAATCTCATCATAGCTAGTCGAGGTGTTACTATCGATGACGTGTCCCAGAAATTCCTTCACAAAAGCCCTGATTGCTAGGCTACTGGCGATTTCGCCATAGTCGCCTCCACCCATCCCATCTGCCACTAGCGCAAGAACCCCGCGAAACCAGTAGGCGGGGTTGATGCTACACATCATCAGGATGTCGGTCTCCATAACGAAAATGCTGTCCTCGTTTGCCTTGCGACCACCGGTTCTTGTAAGTCCGGCGATTGTGTAGGTGGGTAGGATGGGTCCTTTGTGATACTTGTCTGGCATCCTTTCTTCGTCTCCCAAATTTAATCAACAAGTTCTTTCTTGCGAACCTTCCTCTGGAGAATGAACTTCATATCAATCCGCCTTTCTCCTGCGACAACAGCGATACTGCTTCCGTCATGAATGGCAATCCATTGCTGTTTGGGAGCAACCTTGCCGTCCACAACGAGGGGATTCGTTGTTCTCAAGGTTGACCCCAAATCCTTTATCCAATAGAGGGCAGGATCGGATTTGTCTGGGGCGATGGTGAAGTTCCCCCCAGATTCTTCTCGTGAAAGAATCGTGAAAATCTTAAGGCCAATGTCTTCTAAGAGCCCAGCGCGGGAATCCATGATGGTGCCTCGGTGAATCACCGCATGAGGTTTAATCTTCACCTCACCACCGATGAAGGGGATTTGCAGAACGGGGACCGTGGAGACATCAACTCGCATGGAAGATCCACATTTTGCGCACTTCTTGGTTTTGGGGACAATCTCGTGACAATGGGGGCATTCAACGCCCTTGTATCTGTCCCGGGAATCCTCAAGAACCTTGAATAGTTTGTCAACAGATTTGTAACGTTGCGAGGAATCCTCCTTGGTGCACCTGCTCACGATGTCGTCGAAAACTTGGGGGATTTCAGACTGGTAATCTCGAGGATGAAGTTCGAAGGTGATTGCTTGAGATGTATGTAACGGATTGAGTGGGTCGATTCGGGTCTGAGAGGTAAGTAAGAAGTTGAAAAGAACTCCAAGCATGTAGATGTCAGTTTGCGGTGTGACGGTGGTGCCATCCTTGCACTCGGGGGCAAAAATCCCGGGAGCGCCAATGATGGTGTATTCGCCTTGGGTACCTGAAGATGTAACGTGCTCTCTTGCAGCACCCCAATCAATCACAACAGGTGTATTGTCGGGCATAACGATAACGTTCCGCGGCGAGAGGTCTCTGTGAATCCAGCCCTGCTTGTGCATGCATGCAACTTGCTTACTAATCGCAATCATCATATCAATTGCCTGCTCATAGGGGATGGGGAAGTTAGCAGGAACCCAGTCCTTGAGCAAGACCCCGGGAATGAACTCGATTGCGAGAAGATACTCCTCAACCCCATCTCTTTCGACGCTGAAAGCACTGATGAAATTCATGACCCGAGTCATGGTGCACTGAGCTAACGCCTGGAGAGCAGCTGCCTCACGTGACCAGTACTGCTTGCGTTTATGGATGGAGTGTTGCGTGAAGTGTTTCACGACACAGTTCTTACCAGTCTTATCCTTCGCTAGATACGCGGTGCAGAATCCTCCACCACCCAGTCGCTTCTCGATAGTGAAGTCTCCTTGAGCGCTGGAGATGACATCCCCTGGCTGGTAATCTGGAAGAAAGGTTACCTTACCCATGAGTAGATCCCTTCAAGATCTGAATTGATTTTCTGCGCTATAACGTTCGGAACACTGCTTCGAACATGGCGAAGGTAATCTTGTCTCCGTCACGGAGGGGCTGTCGTCCCTGCCCTCGAATCTGCTGGCCATTGAGTTGAGTTCCGTTGGAACTACCTCGGTCCTCGATGAAGAATTCATCACCTTCACGAATAATGCGGAATTGTTCCTTGTCTGCCTTTACACGAGAGATGTACTCATATTGGGTCTCTGGTACGGGCTGCTTGGCAGCATCACGAATCTCATTGCGTCCTAGACGAACTTCATCTTGATCAATGATGATTTCGCCACCATTCGTTGTAATCTCTAGCACACCTCGGATTCCAGCGGCAGGGCTTGGTTCTACCGTAGGCTCTGGTGTCGGTTCAGGTTCTTCGTCAGGTTCGGTGGGACCGCTTCCGGGGAATGGTTTGCCACACTTCGCACAGAACGCATTCTCGCCGATACGTTCTGCTCCACAATTCGCGCAGGTCTCAACGTCTGAGCTAGGCTCAGCAACAGGTTCACTGGGTTCAGGTGCTAGGCCCGGTCCGCTTGGAGCGGCAGATGGTAACTCTTCTCCGCAGTTTTCGCAGGTGGAACTACCTGCAATGTTTTCTGCTCCACATTTTGGACATTTCATTTCTTATTCCTCATTTCATTTATTCTATCTCTAATCTGTGCAGAGGTTAACCAACTCTTGTTTCTCTACCTTGTATCTTGGTTAGTCTCTCTGCTGCTTCATCACCATCATATATGGTAGATTCTCTATCACGAGTATCGATTATCTGTTTGGCTCGATCACAGATTTTCGCGATTTGAATGTTGTAATGATTACCAGTGGGAACCACATCGATTAACAGGTCTTGTTCGAAGTGGGTTTTTCCCTTCGAGGAGATTCGCACACTCCCGATTTTCACACCCTCTTGTGGGCTACCATAGCTTGGATTCGAACACTTAAGCTTCACCGCAACACGGAAGGTCTTCTCGGGCTCAACACCGCGCAGACTTACCACATACCTTCCACTTGAGCCGTTGACTATCAAACCCACACCTGTGGGTTCGTACTGGGCGGCAAACTCGATAGTATCATCCGGATTGCTCAACGTGATTTCGAGTTCGGGGCGCGTGATGATTTGGGTGGCTGCTGACTGGGTCAGCTCCAGCACCGCTGGTTTCAGCGCTCGCGATTGCCCACTCTTCAGGTAAACATACTTGCCGACAGACCATTCAGCGAGCTTTGACATCAGCTTCACGTCATGGTCGCCGCCCACCCCGATGGCGTCGATGCTAATCCCTGCCTCATGGAACTTTGTTGCCAAGGTCAGATAAGCATCCAAGTTCGTCCCGGTAACATCGGTGGGCTGCCCATCGCTGATTAGAATCACCCTGGGGATAAGACTTCCATAACTCTTCGATAATTCGTACGCCTTCTCGAGGGTTTCGTGCAGTGGAGTGCCTCCGCTTACGCGCTGCTTTTCGATGATCTTGATGATTTTCTGCTTGTCCTTTTCCGATTTGATCATCTTCTTCGAAACTAACACTTCGACAAAATGGCCAAAGCTGATCAGGCTCACAACACTTTTCATCGGTAAGCCTTCTGTAACCTGGGCGATGGCTGCATCCTGTGCGTCTTTGAATTTTTGACCCTCCATGGACTGGCTGGCATCGAGGAGCAGCACCATTTCCAGGGGGCGCTCGACTACTTCGG
>JABXGV010000309.1 GCA_016550485.1 archaeon | reverse complement strand
ATCCGACTTATGTTGCTTATCTCTTCAGCAACACAATTATCCCAGAATTCGCGATGGTTCTAGTGCTTCCAATGTTCATTGCTGCAACATTGCTCGTTGTGGCAGTTATAAGAATCCGAAAACGCCAGCCGCTCTAATTCTTTCCCTCTTTCTCTTCGTTCCTCTGCGTTTACCGTATTATTGAGAGCCAGTGTAAAAGTCTAACAATCTTGCTCAAGCGCACCTTTAGGTTTAGGAAGAAGGTGAAATTTGAACACAAAAAATCGACGGAAAAACGCTGATGTAATGAACGTACATAACAGCTATGGATAATCAACTCGGTATATTTTGCCTTTTTCATTGTCGAAGACCTTAGTGAAGTGTTGTGGGTGCAAGATCTCATCAAATAGGAGGCGTAACAACGTCGCTTGAGACCCTAGTAATGTAGGCTGATAGACGTCACCTTGTAGGGTTAAGTACTCTGTCGCATTATATCCAGCGATTTCAGCAATCCAACGGAACTTCTGTAAGTCGTCTGGTGTGAAAACCAGGGCATATGATGCATTGTAGCTTCCTATAATAGGTAATGCCTCTTCCTCTGATAACATAAATATCCTCGCCAAGTCATGAATCTTCTCGGAAGAGCCCCACGTTCCGAAAAGCTGCGCTCCCAAGTTATGCCACGGATTTCGACTTGACCCAACAGTGTGCCATATATCTCTTGATGGATAAGCTTCGATTACTTCTCTATGACTCCATTCTGTGATCGCTCGACCATAGTCCCACCAGCAGAGTATCACAGAGCCTGGGGATGTTATTTGTTCGAGGTAACTGAAAGTCTCGGGCATACCTTCTTGTTGAGAGAAGTACTTGAGAACAGCATCCTCTCTTTCTCGCTCATGCGTGAGAAAGTCAATTCTGAGAGCAAGCAAGAGCAAAGCAGGAAGCAGAACAATGACTGTAAGTATAACAACAAACCACTTACTATGCCAAAATTTCGTCTTCATAAGAATAGCTCTTCTCTTCCATATAGTCTTAAGGTTAGGTGACAACTCCCATACGATGGAGCTCTTCGTCGAGACTGGTTCTCGTCTGCTTTAGATTCTGTCTTCTCTCCACATATTCGTCGCCATTTATCTTACCAGTTTTGAAGGCTTCATCAAGCTTTACTAGTTGTGCATCGATGTCCACTATTCTTGCTCTGAGCTGATCTACATATGAGACTGCTGCTTCTTCTTTCACGATTTGTGCAGGGGTGAGTGCGGATTTGATTAATCCGTCTTCTATTTTGAGTATGCGGTCTGCTGCCCGTGCCACGTTAGGATCATGGGTCACCATTATGATAGTTTTGCCAAGTTCTTTGTTCACCTTCACCAAATAGTCCACGACAATCTTAGCATTGACCGTATCCAACTCGCCTGTTGGCTCGTCTGCTAATAACACTGGAGCGTCATTTGCCAATGCCGCAGACATCGCTACACGTTGTTGCTCACCCCCACTTATCTCGTCTGGCTTGTGGTTGGCGCGTTCTGTTAGACCCACTATTTCCAATAGTTGCTTAACTCTCTCATGGCGAAATCTACGAGAGGCTCCCATTGCTATCATGGGTAGTTCGACGTTTTCGGCGGTGGTTAGTGTTGGAATAAGATTCAAAGTTTGGAAAATGTGACCTACATGTTTCCTTCGAAAATCTACCAATTGTGAAGGTTGCAAAGCGGTCACCGTTACGTCACCTACTTGCACGTAGCCAGCTGTGGCTTGGTCAAGCCCTCCTACTATATTGAGCAATGTAGTTTTGCCACTTCCACTCGGCCCGATAACAGAGACCATTTCTCCCTCTTTTACGTCCATATTTAAGCCTCTAAGGGCTTGAACTTCAACATTTCCCAAACGATATACCCGGATCAAATCTTTCACTAGCACTTTCATGCTTTTCAAGCTCTCACAATCCTATCCAGTTTTGAAACATATCTTTTTGTAATAGCAATTACTGGGAATATCGAGGAGGCAAAAACCAGAATCAATGATGATGACAGAGTTAGTATGGCGTCTGATGGAAATACCATGCGATGAGCCACCAACGTGACAGATTGAGTTGTGTTAAGGGCAACTATGCTGCCATGGACTATGATTAGGCCGACCACGATCCCTAAAGCGACTGAGAAAACTACGATGGACAGGTTTTCTGCAAGAAGCATTGTTATCAGCTGCTTGAAAGAGAGCCCGCGAACGTTCATTATGGTTAATTCTTTCTTACGCTCTTGTAAACTCACCAACGCTACTAAAGCTGTGGCTACTGACGCCGCTACTACAGCAAAGATAACACCGATTCGCTGGATGTCTGCGATGCCACTTAACAATAAATTGCTCTCTCGGTGCCAAAGCTGTTCCGAAACAGAGTAAACATGACTAATATCACTTGAGTTAAGATTTCGAATTTGGGAAGCTACACTTGTTCCATTCGCATTTGTTTCAAGTTTGACTAGGATTCTTCCAGACGCAGAAGCAGAGTCATCTAATAAGTGATACAAGTTTGTAGGGACATAAGACCAAAATGAGGAATCTAGATAGAATTCGCTAGGTCTCAAAACAGGTTGAGACCCTCCGCTGATTTCAGAACCGAAGAATCCCACCAATTTTAGCTTCACTGTTGTGTAGCCGATTTTAAGAGTGATATAGTCATTTATCTCGAGATCCAGGTTGTTTGCTGTTGCCCGTTCTAGAATGATTGTGCTGTTGTCGGTAGTCATTTGTTGAAATGCTGTTGTGACATCGTTTCCTGTAAACCATTCATTTTCGTAGTAGGCTGTAGAAAGCCATTCTTGAGGCTCTACTGCAACTAGTTTCAGACTTTGAAGACTAGTTTCTCCAGAAAAGGAATATTCTAAAGTTGTGGATGTTATTCTTGGTAAATCTGCTATGTCCCCCATGACGCCCGTAGCATTGCCTAGACTGTTTAGTAAGACGCCTATATCTGCACCTACATTTGCTTTGACTTGGCGAATTATATAGTCCTCTTCACTGGCGAGGGTTCCGACCGTTTGAAAGCCGTAGCCGATTATCATGGCTATTAAGAAGGCAACTGAGGCTGCTCTTGCTGGGTTTCTTCGCACGTTTTTTGTTGCCAACATCCCCAAGTCTCCAAGAAATTTCGCTGCTCTTGTTACCAGTTCTTGAAATCCCAAAGATCCGCGGACGAAAATCTTAGTGAATCCCCAGAAGAAAAGTAACGGTCCAATGGGTGTTAGTATCAGCCAATCGATGATTATCCATGCTGCTAATAGGATTGTAAGGAATATGTTTGTCGTTGGCGGAGGGCGTCCCATAAAGTATTGCATTAAGTTAGGTATGCCCATAAGAAACATGCTT
>JABXGV010000308.1 GCA_016550485.1 archaeon | reverse complement strand
TCCCTAAATCCCATCTAGTCCCAACACCTATTCCCTCTTCACTTGAGTAGGAGTCACTACCATTCAACGCCTCGTTCATAAGGTGGTCGTACACATCATCATACGGTCCTACCTCAAAGGAGGTAAGTGGGGTAGAAGTGTTAAAGCCTATACTCTGATTAATCAGAGCGGTCTCGTTTGGGGGGGACGCGTTTGCTTCAACGTGGAAGAACTGGCTAGTGTCGTTGAACGTTCCCGCTTCCTCTGAGGTGATGTTTGCTCCCATAAACAAGTCGAAGTTCCAGAGGCTACAGATTCGGACATCTTGGAATTCCTCCTCACCTACATTCAAAATAAAGAAGGTGAATCTGAAAGCATTAGCAAAGGGTTCTGAGGTAATTCGCCAAGACTCTATGCGAGGAATGATTAGCAAGTCACCATATGATAGTATTCCCGTTGTCCTTGTATAATCTGCGTTGGGGAGTGTGGTCCAGTGCATTTCTTGTTCAACATCAAGGAAGGCAAAGGGTGTTGGGGTAGCATTGCCCACTGCGAGAAAGAACATCCCCATCAGGAGATGAGCAATCGTCATGTTTGTAGTGTTTGTGGAGAGAATAGCAGCCATTGCTGTTGCGTAGGTGCTCATCATCATCGTAACATTATCAGTTTCTCCTCCACTCATTACAATACCATAGTATGTTAGACCCGGTGTTATGCTTCGAGTTCGAAAGCCTGGGTCATAGGGGTCGTGGAGGCTTGCGAGTTCATCATAGGCCGCTGAAGCGTTCAGCAATCCATGTCCTTCAGTGTTAGGTTCTCCTTTAAGGAACTTGGCTCCTTCGCACATTGCTATGATGAGCGATTCTGGTGTAGCGAATTGACAAGCCTGTAACAACAGACAGGCCACACCTGCAGCAATCGAAGCTGCGGCAGCTGTTGTACTAGCCCTGGTATAATTTTCGTTAATCGTTTGCCCGAACTCACCCAATCCAAATAGGCTTAAACCCGAATCCCCAATGGATAGGGAGGAGTCATCACCTAAATCGATGGGGAGTATCTCATAGAGTGAACAGGAGATGATATTCACACCAGGTGCCACAAGGTCTGGTTTACTACGCATGTCAAATGTGGGACCTCGGCTGCTGAACTCAGCAACCATCTCGGTCGCTGAGTCAAAGGCACCAACGGTAAGGGCAGCGATAGATTCGCCTGGGGACATAATCGTCATATGGTTTGGGCCATCATCTCCTGCAGCTGCAATAACCAAGACTCCTTGTTCTGCAACTTCGCGTATGGCTTCTGATAGTGGATCACCAGGCATTCCAAAGGTTGAGAAAGGAAGCAGTATTATGTCAGTACCGTGGGTTAGACTCCATTCAACTCCTCGAATAATCCAGGAAGTATAACCGGTTCCATTAGCTAGCAAGACCTTAGCGCTAAGCAACTGAGCACCAGGTGCTATCCCTCGATATTTCCACGAAGCGGTCCCTGTTCCGGCAATTAATCCAGCACAATATGTGCCGTGACCATTTAAGTCAAAGGGGAATGGATCGCCTTCAACAAAAGAAACTTGTCCCACTACTTTTAGATCGTTTGTTGATTCGTTATCATCAAAGTCGTCCAAGTCTGGATGAGTGGTATCAATTCCGGTATCTAGAATTGACACAATAATGTGGGAGCCGTTAAACCCTTGCGCTGTTAATGGTGAAGTTGATACTATCTCTTGAGGAGGAAGATACTTGGATAATATTTTTGTCTGGAGTTCGAGAGTCAAGTCTGTCACGGGATCAAGATGAGTTTTTGTGTCTGTCCAGATTTTTCGAACGAATTTCACCCCAGCTAATAGATGCACCCCTCTCACTGTCGTTCGTATTGAAATAGCATGGATAAGGTTATGATAAGCTCGAATCCGAGCATAAGGGTCTGCCTGTAAAATTGCCCTTTGAGCGTCTACCCATTGGGCGTTGGGATGTAAATCTGCAATAACATCTAGCGGAGCCTCAGAGTTTTCTGATACTGCAAGACAACTAGCTAACTGTGGTGACAACTTGTTAATTGAAGCGGGTTCCCCATCTGTATCTCCTAGAGCAGTGTTTCTTGAACTTGCTTGAAGTATAGAAATGCTCGTTAATATTATCAAGAACAATGCGGTTACTTTGTTGATGCGAAATCCCAGTAATTTCACTTGACACATCTCTCAAAATTAGTTCAAACAGTCATTTGACGCCGAGTGACCAAAATGAAATAATCAATCAAGTCGACATCCATTTTAGGCCAGACACTTTTCACTTCTATACCCTTCTCCTGTAATTTGCGTAAGGCTTGTTCTGTGATTACCATTGCGGGGCGGTCACTGAAGATTTTGACAAGCTCGCCTCGTTCAAGAATGTGAACGATTCCGGGTACATCTTGGAGTATTTCAGGAAGGTCCAATCGCACCTCTTTTAGAATAAGGCCTGTTGCGTAACCTTTCCCAGGTAGAGAAGCCTTTAGCTCCTTGGGGCTTCCGTATGCAATCATGCTATGTTCACGGAGAAATACACCTACCTTATCGCAGAACTCGCCCTCTTGTGGGTAATGAGTGACCACGATCATGCTGGTGCCATATTCACGGTTTAGGTAATCTAAGTACTCCCATAACTCGCTTCTCGCATCTGGGTCCAGCCCAGAGGTGGGTTCATCCAGAACCATCAGTTGGGGTCGGTGTACCATGCTTATGGCAATGGAGGCTCTCCGTTTTTCGCCTCCAGATAAGGTGCGGACGCTCTGGTTTCCCTTTTCAAAGATGCCAAGTTCTCTTAACAAAACTTTTCCTCGTCGTACCAATTCTTCTTCTGGGATGCCGTATTGTTTTCCGAACTCGACTATATTCTCCAGTGCTGAGAAGTCCTGATACATGTAGCTGAGATCTTGGGGAACGAAGCCAAAGAGTGGCTTTACTCGCCCTCTCTGTCTAGAATCTACTCCTCCTAAACGGACACGACCACTGGTTGGAATAATATCCCCTAATATTGCGCGAATGGTTGTAGATTTGCCCGATCCGCTCTCGCCAATAATGCCCATGATTTGTCCTGCTGGGAGTTTGAATGTGACATCGCGAATGATATCAAAGTCGTCTTCTACGGTGACTGTTAATTTTTCTGTCTCTACCACGAATTTGGTTTCTAGCTTTGTCCTTGAATAAGCTGGAGTGAAATGCATTTTTCGAGCTAGAACATCGGGAACAACGCTTACGAGTTCCCGGACAATCTCTGGAGCAATCTCTTTCCCTCCTATTGTTACAACATCTGCTTCTGATCGGCTTCTTGAGCCCGGCTTTGCGACTCGGAGCTCTAATAGAGCGACCCGTAACCGTACTATACTTGCATTAGTGACAGTTCCGTGGATGTATACCTCTTCCCCATCCTTATCTGTTCCCCAAATGTGGGCATCGACCTCTGTCTCTGCTAATAGTCGTTGCACCCGCTTCACTGCCTCATCGATGAGGTCGCCATCAAAGAAGAAGTCATCAAAGGTGTTCCTCCTTAACCAGTTCATCATTACTAGTTGCTTTGCTGCTACATCCTCACGCTCTGTCCTTTCTCCACCAACCGTGATTACTATGTCTTTTAGCGAGCTAGGTCCTTTGATGACATTTTCTACCACTAAGGCTAAACGGGTTCGACCAAGTAGCCCACCACGGCGGACATCAATGATTCGTCCCTCAACCTCAACTTCTTCTTGAGTAGAATGAAGCGTGCCAAGAATTTGGGCATGGATTTCCCGGTCACTTCGTTCCAAAACCCAGTCTAGAGCATCTCCGAAGCGGGTACCAGCAAAATAATTACGCTCTACGAAAACAGGAATGTCAAGGGTTGAATCCATATCAATTCACTTCCTATGAGTTATCTCATGCAAGGGTTCGTTTTCGCCACATCACAACAATTGCAATCAAGGTCCCACCAAGACAGTAGAGGAGTATACGCGCAATCTCATCTAGACACGTAATGAGTGGTATACCTTTGAAGGCAGTTTTTCGGATGAGTTCCATTCCAATGTTGATGGGTAGGTAATCGGAAATTGCACCAACATCGAGAAACATCCCACTTAGTATCATCATCCCAAGTAGAAGGAATAGAAAGGCTTGTTGCGCCTGAAGACGAGAAGTGCAAAATGCGGAGATTACTACACCAGACACAGCGCCAGCTAGTGCTGAGAGAGTACTGATTATCATTAGCTCTAGAAGTGTAGTGCGAAGTACTAGCTCAAAGAGAATAATCCACATGACATTGAGAAGAAGTGACTGGATAATACCGATTATCGTGTAAGCAGAGAGCTTTGCAAATATAACTTCGACCTTGCTGGTCGGTGTAAGTAGCATCCGCCGGAGGGGGATATCACCAACAATCGACTGGCATGAGGTCATCGCAATTGCGATAACAGTGCAGAATACGACAAGGAACGCACCGATTTGAGCAGCTGCGAAGTCACCCTCAGGTACAAACTCTAACATCATCTCTGGAACTATTTCACTGCGTATCCATCCATGGTTTATACGAAATATCATTGAAGCTTCGGTAACAGCGATAATCACATCGCTTTGACCCATGGCGTTTGTGCTGCTAGTATGAACTTCAAGGAAGGCAGGTAAATCCATTGATAATGCATGTTCGAAGCCATCGAGTATTATGATATAGCCATCTATGGTCCCGTGAAATAGGGCAGTATATGCCTCTTCTTCGTCTTCAAACATTATTACTTCTTGACCTTCAAGGTCTGCAAGGGTTTGTGTGAAATTTTCTGAAAGATCCTCGCCAGGGTAGGTTGTTGTTGTATCTAGGTCAATGACACCCAAGGTTAAGGGTACAATTTCAGCTTGAATGTCATTCTGTTGTATAGCCAGCGCCAATGTACCAATCGTGATGATTGGCAGCATGAACACCATCAGCATTGCTGTGCGATCTTT
>JABXGV010000307.1 GCA_016550485.1 archaeon | reverse complement strand
CCGAATCCTACATCCTCGCCCTCGTCAAAGCCCTCAAAGACACCATCGCCGACAAACACCCCCACCCCGACATCATGACCGAAGGCGGACGCTGCCTCACTGCCCTCTACGCCCTCCTCGTGATACGCACCTTCGACCTCCGCCACATCTTCCCCACCCCCCTCCCCGGCGAAGCCGAACAAGCCGGACAAATCATCACCAACATGCTCGAAGACACCGCCGACCCCCTCGCCGTCCTCGCCGCTTGGCGCAGCTGGCAGAAAACCCGTGTCCTCTACAAGGAACTCCCCGACCTCCTTGAATACGAACGCCTCTCCGGCACCATCAAACAACAGCTCCGCCGCAAATTCGTCCACAGCCCCAACTACGAAGCCTACACCGGCGAAGAGGTCGCCAAAGATCTCCTGCGAGCCGAACACATCCTCCTCGGCAACTTCAGCGTCTTCAACGGCGCCTGCGACCACGTCCTCGTCGGACAATACTTCCCCGTCATCCCAATAAGCAATCTCCACAAACAACCTGAAACCCTCGTACGGCTAACAGACATCACTTGCGACTCGGATGGCGAGATTTCCACCTATCATCCACCCATCAGCGCCAAGCCCCTGTTTACCAAGGATGGCTTTCCGCTGACTACAACACAGAAACAGACATGGAAGGGTTTCCCCATTGGCAGCCTTGCCTCAGCGGCAGACAGCTATTTGGTTATTGGGCTCGTCGGTGCTTACCAAGATATAATCGAGATGGACCACAATCTCATCGGGGATTTGCCAGATGTTGAACTAGCCCAGATGAGTGATGGAACATGGAAGGTTAAGTGGCTCGGCGCTGCACAGACAATCCAAGATTTAGTCAGTGAGGTTGGGTTCACTCTACCTCAGCTAGAAGACCCCTATATTGACTAGGTTCGCTGGCGTCAAACTCCTCTGCGGTGTCTGTATAGAAACACAACGGTCAATACGAAGATTACCAAGATAATGGCAGTAATTGTCACTAGTAGAATCAAAGGCTGAGTTATCGGCAACGATACCACAACAGTAATCGTCGCTGAGCGGGTGTTCCCATAGAGATCTGCGACACTTATCCGCAACTCGTAGGAACCAGGATTCAGAACGCCTTGGCTTTCGAGGTAGCCCGTGCTGTTGATGGTGAAGTGCGTTGTGTCGTCGACCGACCAGGATGCAATCCCCGACGGATCGTAGGCCTCCAACTGCAACGCTAACTCCTCCCCATAGACGAGGAACTGGTCGGTGGGCGGATTCACCCATGTCGGAGGTTGATTGTCTAAGGCGACGGTGATGAGGGACGTGATGGTGAGTCGTCTTCCGGCATCGTTGAGGATCATGGAGAGGGTGACGTTGTGGGGGGCTTCGGTCAGCCCGGTCAGGGTGAAGTCGGTGTTCAACCCTGTGTATTCGAGGGCGTCGTCGAGGTAGAGCTCGTAGCAGTTGATGCCGGGGGGCGCCGCCATTCCCGTCCACTGCACGTTAAAGCTAGCCGTGTGTATGGTTGCTCCGTCAGGGAGGTTGTCAAAGGTGACGAAGGCCCGGTAGATGGAGATGTTGTAGGAGGTCCCTACCGCCTCTTCAATGACCATGGTGAACTCGTGGGTAGCCGACATGTAGTAGCTGACCTCGCCTGCGCCCACATCAAAGGCGGCGTCATCCTTCGTGGAGGTTGAGGGGTGGGCGTCGATGACTGTCACGATGCCGTGTCCAGAGGAAAGGGATTCGTCGATGTAGGTCAGGAGGACACCCTTATCTGGGAGATAGGCGTCGTACCCGAGTTGCTGTCGCACCTCGACCAGATAGTATCGGAGGGTGGTCACCGGAATCTTGAGGAGGTGGACACCGGTGGTGGAGGTTTCCAATGGGTCGACAATCGTGGTTATCTCACCGGCTACCTCGACGAGCTGGGCGCCGGTGACATACCCCAGTTCCGTCTTGCACCACCCGACCATGTGGGCGGGACTGCTGCCGCCTTGGTTCCAGCAGCCTGACGCCATTAGTCCCCACTTGCCAACAAACTCTTCCTGCGAGCTGTAGTCGTACAGGTCGGGTAGGCCAAGGTCGTGGCCGTACTCGTGGGCGATCACCCCTACCTTGGCGAGGCTCCCGCTGGTGCTCTCCTCGGGGCTCACCGAGGCCCGGTGGATGGTGCGCTCATCGGTAGACAGCGAGAACCCATGCCAGGAGCAGGACCAGTAATCCCGCCAGTCCCAACTCGACTCCTGACCCTGCCCCGCATGGACGATGGTGACATCATCGTAGTCGTTGTAGTTCACGTAGGGGTCCGCTGCGTTAATAGCATCGACGATCAAGTTGAACCTGGGGTCACTGGGATAGCTTGTGCCTGAAACGTAATTTTCACGGTCGTTGCCAAGTTGAAGCCAAGCCGTCGTGTCCCCTGTGACCCGTTGAAGACCGAAGGAGATTTCGTTGTAGTAGGCATCAAGGGTATCGATGGCCACAGTTTCGATCTGGGCGGGTGTAAAGCTGTGCGTCTCGTCGGTGTACTCGACAAGGATGACCAGCAGGTTCCGGGTGGCAGTTACATCCCTCACGGGAGCATGAAATCTGAAGCCTGTCAGGTCATAATAGCCGGTGGGAGTGAGGGTCGGGACGGGGGAGTCCTTCCCTTTACCTCGTTCAGTGTCTTGCGGGGATACGAGTTGAGGGGGCAACACAGGGGTTCCTGTGGCACCATCAAGGGTGCCGTTGACACCTTCAGACGGAGCCACTGATCTAGGCACGTCGAGGTTAAGGAAGTTGGTCTGGGGGTCTAGCTGGGGGGCTATCCATGGAACGGCTAAGAGACACACCAGCGCAATGCAGAGAAGTGCTTTCCTTGGCTCCAGCTGAAGGGGTGAGCTTCCTTTCATCTTGTGTTTGATTCCTCTCTCTCTGAGCGGGTTGACCGGAGTTGTGGGATTTTGTCAAGAATGTTCTTGAGGATATAGTCCTGCACTTGTTGCTGGTATTCCATTCCACCGGTTTGCATTATCTCAGCCAGGTCCTGCAGGACGGTATCCTTCCGTGAACGCTGCCAGGGTAGGCGTTTGTCCAGGTCAAAGATAATCTCGGAGCCTACACTCTCCAGGGGTGTTCCTTGTTCAAGCAGGACCTCAATGACCTTTCTAATTTTATCCCTCAGGAACTCTGCGCGAAGCTCTGGCTCTCGTCGGGCAGCAAGCCACACGTCTAGCTCCAGAAAGTCGATAGGTGCCCGGAGCTCAGGGCCACTCCTTGGGCTCTTCGGAAAGGCGTGGTGAATATAGCCATACTTGGGTTTCTCGTCAATCGCGACAGGCGGGGGAGGCAACGCCTCGACTAGGATTTCTTGGGCCGTTTGCCGTGACACCTCTTCCAGGGGGATTTGTGCCTCCTGGATGACCTGTTGAAGGTGCTCCAGGACTTTCTCAAGGAGATCGGATTCTTCGGATTTTGATAGGAACTTTTCGTAGCGCCTGAATTTGATCAAGAGGGATGCACGCAATCCGTTGATTAATTCGT
>JABXGV010000306.1 GCA_016550485.1 archaeon | reverse complement strand
ATAGTAGCTGTCTCCTCCTCTCTTAGAAGATTGAGTCTTTCTATGTCGCTTATCCTCTCCCTCAGGTCATCGAGGGACTCCTGGTGTTGTTTTAATTGTGCAGTTAATTCCCCAAGTGCTGATTCAGCTTTTGGTATTGTTTGGCTGATTTCTTGCATGGCATCCTGAATACTGTTAAACTGGGCTTCCACGAACTCCCGACAGGATCGTAGACTGCTTCGGGTTCGCTCCAGAGCTTTGTTTAGTTTTTCTAAATCCTTCATCTTTACAACCTCGTCCCTAGTGCATCAAAGTAGGATTTGCCTTTTTACAGTAATTTCACCACTTCTTGAGGAGAATTCGAGGACACCGCGTTCTGTCAACAGCTTCACGGCTTTCTCTATGCGGTAAGTGGTAAGGGATGTTTCTCTCTTTAGGTCATCAATATTGATTGAGGACTTTCCCTCTAGCACCTTGAGTATTTTCGCCTCAGCTGCTTCGATGAAGTGTTCTCGTACCAAGAACCGGATTGCATGATACTTAGATACCAACATATCATACTCATCTCTTATTTCTAGACGCTCTCGTTCTAGATCCCTCATCAGGTCCTTGTGATCTTCACGCAAGGATTCGAGAATATTTCTTTTGTTTGAGAGTTCCTCCTCTTTCTCTCTAAGCTCACTTTTCACTGAGCGGAGCTTCGCCTCCATCTGTAATATTCTATCAGTCACTTCGTCTAAGGTCGTTTTAGAATCCTGAAGAGTTTTCTGTTTCACGGCAAGATCTTGTCTCTTCCCCTTGACTTTGCTCTCAAGTATCTCCTGCGTCTTTTTTATCGTGGCTAAATCCTCTTTAAGTTCACCAATTTCTTTAGCTAGAGCCTTCGCTTCTGTTGATTGCACATTCCAATAATCCTGGATTCGCTCCATTATCTCTAACAATGTGCTATGCTCCTCAACAAGGCCCTCAATTTCCTTGTTTGAAGTGCGCTCCAGAGAAACGAGTTTAGCTCTGTTTTCCTGCAGAGCCTTCATTAATGATGATACTATCAAGACTACACCCCTAATGTCATCCTTCCGGACTAGGTTCGATTACAGCTCTAATAATGACAGCTGCAATAATCGTATCCGAATCAGTGGGTTCGAGACCCAGTTTCCGAATACTCCGAACCATATATACCCCATTCCACTTATTATCTAAAAGCTGTTTGGGTTTCCCCTCAGCTAGCCGCTTTCCCCAATTTTCCACAAGGAAGTGTTGAAAATTAGAGATGAAGCCGAATTCATTCCGGGCCTGAAACTAAGTGAGATGTTCTACAACGAGGTGGTTCAACCAATTCTAGACGAACACTTCCCAAAGCTGGCTCATTCTGCAGGGCTGCTGGGTAAATGGGGTTCAGATGTTCTCGGCTTTGATACACCTCAATCAACAGATCATGGTTGGGGACCACGTGTCATTTTATTCCTTGGCGAAACGGAGTATCCTCAACTCAAAGATCGAATCATCGCAACACTCAGCGACAAACTACCATACCAGTTTCACGGCTATTCAACCCACTTCGTCACAGCATCCGACGGGGCACCAGTAATGAAGAGAATCACCAAGGGTAAAATAGATCACAAAGTTGAAGTCACAACCATTCGAAGGTTCTTTAATCGGCATCTGAAAATTGACCCATTTAGTGAAATCACGGCAACGGACTGGCTAACCTTCTCTGAGCAAACTTTACTCGAAATCACAGCGGGAAAAGTCTTCCACGATGGATTAAACGAACTCTGTAGTTTGCGGACAAAGTTCAGCTACTACCCTGAAGATCTCTGGCGGTACTTGCTCGCCGCCCAATGGAGGCGTATCGAACAGGAGGAACCCTTCGTCGGGCGCTGCGGCGATGTGGGTGACGAACTTGGATCAAAGATTATCGCTGCAAGGCTCGTGCGAGACCTGATGCGCCTCTGCTTCCTCATGGAGAAGGTCTATGCCCCCTACCCCAAATGGTTTGGAACCGCTTTCGCCAAACTCCGCTGCGCCAAGGTTCTAGGACCGCTCCTCGAATCCGTGTTAGGCACATCCACTTGGAAGGAACGCGAACAGCACCTCTCCCAAGCGTATGAGGTGGTTGCACAGATGCACAACACCCTTAGCATCACTCCCTCACTGGAGCCAAAGGTCAGACCCTTCCACAACCGTCCCTACCTCATCATTAATGGTGACCGGTTCGCACAGGCTATTCGAGCAACAATCGAAGACGAAGACGTTCTGGGGCTACCAGAACACATCGGCTCAGTAGACCAGTTCAGTGACTCAACTGATATCCTATCCTACCCGAAGCACCGGGTTCAGCTAAAGGTTCTGTATACCTAGTACTGCTGGTACCTCAAAAGGACGGTAACTTACACAATCCCCTGAGTTTTCCTACTTTCTTCAGGATTCACTCGTCTGAGGAGTATACTAGCTTCCGGAGTTACTTGAATGCTTCCGATTGAAACAGGCTAATTATAGCTGCCGTACAGGCAGGAATCATGTAATAGGAGCTGAATGGATATATAGCAAAGAAATGGGGGCTCGCTAATAGGAAGAAGATACCCGCAACGAGATTAATCTCGGATTGCCCAAACTCCTTTCGCAAAACTAGCATCACTGAACCCCAGAGAAGGTAGACAACTCCAATTAACAAACCGCCTACAATTAGTAAAATTTCTGTGATAGGAGAATATGCAAGTAAAAAGAAGCCAAGGAGTATACTAGAGGCGAGGACCCACGGAAATATGAGCGAGATAATGAACACCACAAGGCTGAATCGAGAGTCGTGTTCTCTGTAGAGGCCAAAGAATGTCAAAGACCCCAAGACAGTGCCGAGAGGAAGGAGTAACCATATTAACAGAAACACTATATCTGCAACGAGTAAATAACAATTGAAGACTTCCCACAGAATGTGATACACCACTAACATGATGTACCCAATTATCCCTACGATGAAGAATCCCCTTGATGACATCATTAATACCCTGTTCTCCCTTCTTTTTAATTTTACAAGTTCCTAAAATTTATACTATTTCTCGCTGCTTAGAGTAAAAAATTGGCAAAAAGGAAAGGAGGTTTCCCCCTTTCTACGCTGAGGCTTAGTCGCGGGGCTTTCCGATTGGACAAACAGTAATGCACGTAGCGCACTCGATATAGCTGTTGGATGTGGGTCTCGGGACAAGCCTCCTTTCTTTCTCTCTCACGTCCTCTGGAACATCAGGGGACTCCGGGCTTTCCACCGAATAGGTCATGCAGCGCTGCATTTCTATCGTGTAGGGTTTCAACGCCTTTGTTGGACACGCCTTAATACAACGGTCACAGTCACCGCACAGGTCTTCCTCAAACGGGCTATCTGTGTCAAGCTTGGCTGTGGTCAGCAATGAAATCAGCGACACTCTGGGTCCATGGTCTGGTGTAACGAGTAGCGTGTTTTTTCCTTGGCACCCAAGCCCACACTGAATAGCCGCCGTCTTATTCGGAAGAGCGGTAGAGGGACGGGCTTCGTATCCGCGTTTCCAGAGAAAATCAACCAGCAGCCATGCCTTGTTCTTCATAACCTCATGGGCCAAATAGTAGCCTTCAATCTTCTCGCCCGGTGGGTGCAAACCATAACCCCGCCATTGAGGTGATACGATGTTCATGAAAAACCCCGGATCCCATGTGTGGAAGGCTAGCATGATCACGGATTTCACCGAGGGGAATGCCTCTTCGGGGGTGTGGAGTTTTCGGACCTTGCCGACCCATCCGTAGGGTAGGTGGCGGAGCTGGTCTGGGGTGGTGATGCCAACTGATGTGAAGCCGACTTCGAGGGCTTTGTGTTTGAAATCTTGGGTCAAATCAGCCATTTTTCTAACCATCTATATCTGTTATATAGGTTAGATTTAAATTTATACCCTACAAATACCTATTTTGATGGTTAGAAACACCTTGACAGAGCTAGAACAAAGCACAGACACAGTCAGCTTCATCGGTGGTTGGCTATGCCTCGACTTCATCAATACCATTAACTGGTGTGACAGCGACAAACCCAACGATCGAATCCAAAGCTACCCTGACCTCCTAGTCTGGAGCCAACAAGCCGATATCCTGACAGGTCACGAAGCCCAACAACTTCTCGAAGAGGCCAAACTGCACCCCCAAAAAGCGGAGCTAACGTTCATGCGGGCAATAGCCCTGCGTGAAACACTCTTTCGTGTCTTCTCGGCAATCGTGGACCACGACACTCCAGACGCGAGGGACTTGGCAGCCTTCAACAAGGAACTACGGGAGGCAATGACTCTCTTGCAAATCAGACCAACCAAAACCGGTTACACCATGGGTTATCAGGGTGAAGAGAAAGCCCTAGACCGTATACTTTGGGTGATTACCCGCTCAGCAGCAAATCTGCTCACCTCCGACAAGCTGAGCCGCATTAAGAAATGTGCCGCACCTGACTGCGCCTGGATGTTCCTAGATATGAGTCGAAACCGGAGCCGCCGCTGGTGTGCCATGAATGATTGTGGAAACCGGGAAAAGGCTCGACGATACTATAAACGCAAAACTGCGTAATGCTTTGAGTACTTGACCACGAACTTTAACTAGGTGCAAATATAGTGTAATCATACTATTCCCTGAGTCGGATCAGCCGTGTCGGGAACTGAAAGACAATCGGACCTCATCGTTTTAGATGATATCGCTGTCATCTCTATGGTAGGTGCTGAAGCACTGCCCCAGGTTCACAAGACCGTGTTTGTCGAAAGGGAAATGGTTTCCCTGATTGTGGACCATGGCCAGCTAGCCATCCCTGAGGGTGCCCACGTAATCAAGGGGTCGGGCAAGTTCTTGATGCCAGGGCTCATTGACTGCCATGTCCATATCAGGAGTGAGAAGGATCTCCCCCAATTCATCGCCAATGGTGTAACCACGGTTGCGAACATGTGGGGCTTTGAGGGATTGAAAACTAAACTATTGAGCGTACCCAACACCCTAAAGCTCCGTGAAGACGTTTCTTTTGGAGACGTAGTAAGCCCTATGATATATACGGCGGGGCCAATCTTGGAGGGGAAGCCACGTGCTCAACCATTCATGGACGAAATCACCAGCCCCGAAAAGGCTCGGAAAGAAGTCGAGCGGCAGATAGAGGAAGGCTACGATTTCCTCAAGGTCTATGACAATTTGTCACTTGACGTGTATACAGCAATAATGGAGGTCGCGAGGAAAAAGGGCATCAAAGTTCGAGGTCATGTACCACTTGCTGTAGGGTTAACGGGGGCGCTGGAACAACGACAGTTTTCTATCGAGCACCTAACAGGCTACATCGACCCTGATGCTGCAGAATTTTTGATTCCAGAAATCAAGATCCACTCCTTCGCGGAAATGACGCGGGAAGCCGGGGTCTGGAATTGTCCAACACTCATTGTGTGGCAGAAGCTGGTGGGAATGGACAAGTATGACGAGATGACTAAACATCCAGCCATGAAACACCTCTCACAGTGGCAGCGGGTCTTTCTAAAGAAATCCTTCTCCGAAATGATGAAGAAGATCAAATACACCGGCGCAGATTACACCAAGCGGATGCTCGAAATCAGCAGTGTCCTGATCAAAGCCTTGCATGGCGCAGGGGCTCGCCTCATCTTAGGCACCGACGCTGGGAATCCCTTTGTGTGGCCAGGATACTCTGTCCATGAGGAGCTGAAGTTACTTGTGAAGGCTGGACTGAGCCCCTACGAGGCCCTAAAAACCGCCACAGTGAGCGCCGCGGAAAGCCTTGGGCGACAAAATGTGATTGGTACAGTCGCTCCTGGAAAGCGAGCCGACCTATTAGTAGTCGAGGATAACCCTCTCGCTGACATCTCAAATACATCAAAAATCTTCGGTGTCGTGGTGGAGGGAAGATGGTTTCCCAAGGAGGAACTAGCCAGTCTTATCTGAGGTTCCCTAGTTTTTTCACATCTCTTGTGAGGAGAGAATCTATTTTTCTGTCAGTTCAAATGGACTTCACGCGACTCGTCGTCGCCAAAGGACTACAACCGCCACGACGGCAACAACGCTAATCCCTACGGCTCCAGCTAGGAACAGTATTTCTATAGGTGCCCCCGTTGTTCCAGAGGGAGTGGTTTCATCGGGAGATGAGTCTACTAGCCAGCGTGCAATCTTCAACAAGAAGTTCCATTCCGAGTCAGGGTCATTATACTCGTCAAATTGGGTTACTCCATCCCGATCATCACCCTCTTCAAATTCAGGATGTGGACTCGAAAGGAATACATTGCCGCTACCGTACGTGTACGCAATCATACCGGTGTAAGGGGTGCCCGTATACGTTGCTATTTCGACATATCCTGGGACATTAACTGCGGTGATTGCCCATGAGGCCCAGAGGAGTACTTCGTAAGTTGCAGGTTCTTCTGAGAGATCAGGCCCAGTTGACTCTTGATTCACGGTCATAGAGCGTAATGCAATACCGGTCTCTACAGAGGGCCCAGTCGTTATTGTCCCCTCATAGAGGTGGACTGATTCATGAAGGGGGACAAGAGACCCACCACAAACACCGAAATAGGAACCTCCTGCTCTTACAAACTGTCGAACGGCTTCACAGCCTTCCTCTTGTAGGAGAGTAACTGTTCCTCCTTCTGAGACCCCTGGCACAGCAAATATGTCCACATCATCTAGCGCACCTTGACGAACATCTTCACTGTTAACAGTAATTACTTCTGCATTCATCCACTCGAATAGCGCATGGAATGCAGTGGTACTGTCTTGAGGTAATGATCCCCATACAGCAACCCTAACACCTTCTAAATCCTGGACTTGCGCTGCTACTCGTCTAGTACCCTGAGAGGCAAACACTGAAGACAAAAACAAAGCAGCTAATAAGATTCCTACTGTTACCGTTCTTATGCTTGATGTTGAGAAGAAACGAACCATCGTGTGTAACTTCCCTTAGTCTACGCTAAGGGACACATCTTTCAGATTTGCCTAAAAGGTGCTACGTTACCGGCAAGTTCCAAAAAGGCGAACTCGAACAACATCCTGAGTGTGTTCGGAACTGGATAGCTTAGGATTCGCCCTAGCCTTTCTGGGATATGGGGAGGAGGCGCTCATTAACGAATTCTTCAAGCTGTTGGCGCCGCTCCTCAACCACGGGTTTGAACCCGGCTGGAATACTCTTGTATAAATCATAGACTACAAAATACCTCTGATCTCGTTCACCAAATTCCCAGCGCCCAACGATTTCTCCGTTACACCAAATGGAGGGGCGAATTTCGCCTGACTGGTTAACTCCGCTCCCACCAGTATCCGGCATCGCCCGTTTTGCTTCAGAACCCTCAGGCCAATGGAATGCGGCTGACCTCGGATACAACCGTTCCTGACACCCGTCATCTACATACCAGAACCGTTCAATGAAGGCTTTCGGAAAGTGGTCTTCGTATGGGAAGAAAGTGATTAAGGACTCAGCAGGGAACTCAAGAGAGGAAATAGCTTCCAGCTCCTGCTCCACGATGTAGTAAGGATTCCCCTGGAGTTCACAGGATACCACACCGTCAATGGCTTCGATTGCTTTCTTTGTCTTCGTCTTGGTCCAAGGGAGCCACCACGCGAAATCATTCACGGACACGGGTCCAAAGGCTTCAACATAGCGCTGAAGGAGCATGCCAATGGCTTCATTCTCTGGGATTTCTGGGACTTCAACACCCGGGCTCCATTTGTCAAGGCGAGCATACGCGGTTTGGGTGCTACGGGCGTGAGGGGCGGTTGCGCGAACCACTAACCCCCTGGCAGCTAAAAGAAACATCAGCCACCGCAACCCTTCAGCGATTTTAGGGCAGGCTGCCTTGAGCTCGCGCATCCGCAGTGGCTCATTCTTGAGGGCGTCCAGCACCTCTCCTAACATCGCGTCAATCTCTGAATCACCACGCTTCTTAAGAAAGGGATGCTTCCTTACCCACCGCTCTAATCGAGGACCCGTAGCCCGAACAACCAAGGGTAGATTATCGGTGTGGATGACATGTACGGTCCCCCGAAAGGAATTGAGCCGAACTAGTTGTTGACCGCTGTTCAGTGCATTGAACACAGCCTTTGCATCATAGTCGCCGATTCGCGCCCAAGCAGAAAGGTATGGGGTCCAGTAATCCGTCGAATGCAGCCCTATCTGCATCTTCGCGACCTTGTAGAAATCAACATTCGCCAAATCTAGATAAATCTGCTTTATCAGATGATTAAGTCGAACCTGTTCAAGTGTAACACTGACCATTAGACTAGCCCCTCTGTCTCTGCTGAAGTACTCGTTCAAGAAGAGACACGTATCATCAAACGAGGATCGTGCAATTGCAATTTACCAGTCGTAAAAGCCTTGCTTAGTTTTCCGACCTAGTTTGCCTTCTTTCACCATCTTTTCTAGAAGAGCGGGGGTCTCATACCGGTGCTCGTCGAGTCCCTTTTGGAAGACCTCCGTGATTGACAAGGTGGTGTCGAGTCCAACATAGTCGAGCAGCCGTATCGGTCCCATGGGCCAGTTCAAACCAAGCTGGATTGCCTTATCGATGTCTTCTAGCGACGCTACATCATCCTGAACAAGGCGAATAGCATCGAGTAACGCCGGGATTAACACGCGGTTCACAATGAAGCCGGGCACATCCTTCTTGCAGAGTACAGTTTCCTTCCCCATCTTCTGAGATACTTCAACCACAGCGGCAACGGTTTCATCTGAGGTCTTTTCTCCACGAATGATTTCTACCAAGCGCATAATTTGGGGAGGATTAAAGAAGTGCATTCCAACTACTTTATCGGGTTGTTTGGTTGCTTCAGCAATAGTATTGATGCTAATGGAGGAGGTGTTGGATGCGAGAATGGCGTGATCTGGAGCAAACTCGTCGAAGGCTTCGAAGAGCGTCTGTTTGAGCTGGAGTTTCTCTGGTGCGGCTTCGATGACGATATCCGCTTCCCCAACTGCCGTCTTCATATCGAGCGTCGGGTGAATCTTGCGGAGCACCGCATCTACGTCATCCTGCGTTAGCTTCTCCTTTTCGACAAGCTTCCCGAGGCTCCACTTTATGCGGCCCATTCCTTTGTCGAGAAACTCTTGTTTGATGTCTTTGAGGTGTACTTCGTATCCGGCAACCTGTGCTGCGACTTGGGCGATGCCATGGCCCATGAGTCCAGCACCAATTATAGCCACTTTCTTTATTTTCAAGTGAGTCACCGACCAGAGCTATTACGCAACTTAGCTAAAAATCTGATAGAAAGTAGAGAAATCCTGATGGGAAAATCACGTATCCTCTAATTATGTCCTTTTCTGGAGATATCCTATAGCAGAGTGTCTCAAGGCGTAGATGCCTAGAGTAAAGCGGCTCGTGTTAACCGGTGGGATATTCGGGCTCGTAATAGTAGTGTATTAATGGAGGAGCGTACTAACTGAAGACAATAATCTGGATTGCGGATCTACCATGAAGCGTGCGCAATCGCTGACCTACCTCACCGGGATATGCTTCCTCATCGGATTGGGTATCAGTCTCACGATAGGAATACTAGCCTTAATCGGATGGATACCATTTTGGCTAGAAGTGGTATACGTCTGGTATGAACCATCACTTTCCCCCTATCTACAATATAGACTTAACTATGAAGCCTTAGAATTAGCAAACTTGTTGCTTCAGCCGATTTTGTATATTTTCCTTGGGTGTTTTCTTATCTTCGTTTTTTGGAATCCTCTGTATTCAATGGCGAAGGGCGCCTTCATCCCACAGGCTCGGTCTGGCCCT
>JABXGV010000305.1 GCA_016550485.1 archaeon | reverse complement strand
GTGTAGTGGTAGAGTCGGAAACAAATTGGGAGGAGCCATAGGAAGCCAGCAACCGCGATGATTATTTCTGGGATTGCCGCACCGGGAATCAATCGGAAGCCAAATAAGAACGTGACGGTGATTACGATGCTGAGGAAGAGCGCAAGAAGTCCTTCACGCCTAGTTCCAACGAAGCGGAGGAGTGCTACTCCATAGAGGATGCTCGCTAGCATTAACGAGATAAAGAACCCGCCAGCAGTGATGATATGCAGTAAGAGTAGTTCCGCACTCTCATTGCAAATCCCCACGCCGGAAAGAAAAATCATAGACGCGATGAACAATAGCCCTCCAAGTGTACCGATGATTGATTTCTCTGTTCGCTGTACTCGTACCAGCTGAAAACCCGGGAGGAGGGTTATGATGCCTGTAATGAACATCCCTGCATTAAAGATTAGAGCAGCCGGATTAAAGCCTGGCACACCATGTAAGCCACCAAGCATGTAAGGGTGCCCTAAATCGGATAAGGCGTTACTAAACCAATTAAACCAACTTGCAGACACCGTAACTGCAAGTGCGATGCTCGCAAACCCGATTAGGGGTCCCACAACGCCGCAAAAAGCAGCAACTCTCGGAGATAGGATATCTCTAATATTCGCCATCTTTGACACCAATGATGAATTAACTGATATATATCGTCAAACCTATTGTGTTTTTTGGTGATATTCTACATAAGAAATCAGTAGCTAGGGATTGCTCTCTGCTGGAGCAAAAGGTAGAAGTTCAGGGAGGAGGGGCTCACCGATGGCTAGAAATTCGCTGGTAATCTGACGCATAAAGGAAATGAGGAAATAGTGGCGTGGCTCAGCTAGTTTTCTCCCCGTCTTGGTGTACATCCTGTCTTTCAACTTGAGGAGTTTCTCGTGAAGGTGCTGAAACACTCCATTAAGTCCACGCTGACGAGCAAGGCTTTCTGCGATGGTACGTGCTAGCCCCAGCGCTCCCATAGCATCTAGCTTGTCTGCGTCACTCAGGATCTCTCCCTCCAGCGAGTCTGGAGTCAAGTTCTCTGAGAACCGATGAGAACGGATAGCACCAGCAACCCTTTCCAATTGATCTTTCGGGAAAGAAGTCGTAGCCAGAAAGGCAACCGCCATATCTGCGCCAATAATGGCGTGTGACACACCCGTTGTTGTTTCCTGGGGGCGGCCAATGTCATGGAGGAGCGCGGCTGCCTCGAGCACATCAAGGTTTGCGTCCTCCTCCTTGCCAATAAGAAGACAAAGTTGGCGGACACGAAGAACATGCTCAAAGGAGTGAGAGCCTTGGCTCCCTCCACTTAACGCCTTACGTGCAAAGTCTTGGATAACACGTACTAGTTCAGGTTCCATGAACACCACCAAACTTGAAACTCAAATACAAGAAGGACTATTCTATGTAAGAGGTTTGTGAAGATGTTGTTTGGTGTTCATTTGACGCTAACTCCTGATAAACTCGCTGAAGTAGTGCAACTCTATAAAAAAGATGGTTTTACATGCCCAGAGGGTGTTAGGATAGTCAAAGAATATATTTGGAGCCTCAAGTTCCTAGTAATCCTTGTGGAAGCGGGTCAACAAGAAGCGGTTCTCACTTTTATGAAACAATTTGCGGGGTACACTTCTGATTGGGAAGTAGGAATTGTCACAACTCTTCAAGATTTTGCTACACTTTGAGTTACCGATATTCGATCCTTATTGTTCTGGGTGCTGTATTAGACGAAAGATACTATAACCTAGAGGTAATGCGGCAAAAGTAATGGTAGCAAGGAGTGTAGATAGAGCGGCAGACGCCATACTGAAGGCCTCAACCTCCATCCAAGCAGCTGGTCCGGGATTAATCATCCACATCTGAAAGAAGACAAGAGTTCCTATCATTAAGGCAAAAAGCCCGAAGGGATTGGGCGAGACATCTCGCTGGTATTTAGCTACAGCCTGAAGACACATGAGAAAGGTGATGAGAATCATCGCAATTTCAAAGATTGCAGTACCAATTTGAGGTCTAGGGCTTGAAGACGACCAAATATACAACCAATTGAGGAAGTACTGATAGACTTGGTAGTGGAAATAGAAGACAAGGGCGGAATACAGAACGCCATAGCTCGCAAGAGCTAGCGCTAGCTGACTGCGACCGCGCCATAGGACAATTATCGACGTAATAAAAATCACTGGAGAGATGAATAAGAGAAGCAACTGATACCCCCTCCCAAAGAATTCAGGAATAACTGCACCCAATAGAGGGAATCCTGTAAGGAACACCTTGCACAAGGTTGAATCGAACGTGATTAGCCACTGAACATAGAAGGGGAGCTGATTAAAAACTGGGAAGGAACTCAATTCTGAACTACTGGAAATGAAGCTAGGGTCAAGAGGATTAATACCAATTAACAGTAAGGAAATGAGGATGGGCCAAACGAAGATGACAACCGGCACAAGAAGCAAGATAAGTATTGTACCAATACGATGCTTTACAGCTGTGCCACGATATTCTGGGGCCTTCACATAAGACCACAGCCATTTTAGGGACTTGATAACGGTATATCCGATGAGGACGACTTGGAGAAAAACCATGACGATCCAGCACCCACGATAGACAAAGTTAAGCATCCCATTTTGACCGACTAAGAGCCAGGTTAGGGAGGTTTCCTTTATCGAGGCAGGTGTCCTACTTATGATGAAGGGGATTACCGTAATGAAAAATAAGATGAGCCCCCCGATTACCAGTGGTGATATTACGTGGCGGAATCGAGACGTGTAAAGGAGGT
>JABXGV010000304.1 GCA_016550485.1 archaeon | reverse complement strand
ATTTTATCAAGGATTTTTACTGTGGCTTTTGCAATTTCCTGTCGTCTATAGGAAGCCGTGCACCCTGCAAAATAGGCGGTGTCTGAGCTAGGTTTGACCTTTATTTTACGGGGTTTCCATGCGAAACGCTGCTCGTGGGGCTCACCGTAGGGATTATTGTGGGTGGTCACGCTCTGCATGAATTGCTTGTGCTGGGGCATGGGGCCAACGCCGCTTTCGACGCAGTGAGCCCTGAGCTCCTCAAGGATTTCTAGAGGTTCGAGCCCGAAGAAGAACTTGCAAGAGATGTCGCAGCCGCCGCACATGGTGCATTTATAGACGATGTCCCGGAGTTCCTCGGTGACCTCCAGTCGTCCCTGATGGAGGGCATTGGCGATGATTATCCTGCCTCCACCCGAATAGGCGTGGAAGTTGAAGCGGTCGATGGAAGGGCAGATCTGCGAGAACTGCTGGCTCTTAATCTGAAGAGCTGGGATGAACTTACAGTTGGAGCAACGGATACACTGAGACATGTTTGAGGCGTATTCTCCCAGTGTCATCTATTCCACCTCCGTGAAGCATAGGGCACCCCGGTTCAATATGTTGTCAGGGTCAAAGATTGCTTTGACCTTGCGGAGTGCCGTCACGATTTCTTCGGGGCAGTTATCATAGACTTCAGCAGTGAAGGCGCCATAGGGGCGGCTGAAGAAGGCGCCCGAGGTGAGGAGGGCTTTGCTGCCCTTCATGTAGAGCTGCCTAGCTCTGCTGACCTCTTCTTGGCTTTCTGCATCGTAGTAGATGTTAAACTCACAATGCGTACAGGTGCCTTGCACTTGGGGTTGAATGTAGACTCCGAACTCCTCCTCTGGATACTTGGCCTGGCGTGCCTCCTTTGAGAAGAGGGAGTGGAGTGCCGGTGTCTTGTCTAGGGTTGTCTGGAAGAGGACGTCCTCGCAGCTGCCGCGGGGGCGGAGTTTCCAGTAAGGTTCATTGCAGCTGGACCCAAGTAGGTCGAGGATTTTCACACCATGCAGCGAGGGGTGGAGCGAGACATTGTTTTCTGTTGCGATGTCCTTGATGTCGCCTTCGATGTAGGCTAGCTCATCCTCGACAAGTTTTCCATGCCCTGACATAGTGAGGACTAGTATCCACGCGGGTAGTTTCTGCTTCAGCGCCCTGATGTCGCTGTCCCTGTCTTTCACTAGGGCGGCGAGGTTGGTGCGGTTTAGGATGAAGAGGTGGTCTCCGAGTCTGCGCCGTAATACTCCGTAGGTAAATCCGAGAAGCGTGTCGAGTTTATCACTGGTGGCAAAGAAGGCCTTCTGGCTCTTGGGCAGGCGTTCTAGCTTCACTGACGCCCAGGTGATGATGCCCATGGAGCCCTGGGCGCCCTGAAGGATGCGTAAGGGGTCGAACTGGGAGGGACCAAGCGGGTTCTTCTGGGCTTGCCCGGCCTTCCACTGGTCTTCGAGGCTTCCCGGACCTGCCGCTGCACCGGTCCGGAAGATATCGCCTGTCCCGAAGACGACTTCAGTGCAGAGCAGGGGGTCTGAGGAGTCCCAGTGGTACCTGGGGATGGTAATGGGTTCACGCTCAAGGTAGCTGGCGATAATTGACTTCGAGGGCTTGGGCAGTAGGGGCATCAGGGGAATCAAGCCTTGTTGGGCAACCTCAGCCGCTAGCTGGTCGAAGGTGACACCTGGCTCTATCATTGCCACCCGGTTCTTTCGGTCAACCCGGAGGATTTGCTGCATCCGCCCTAGGTCAACTATAAGGGCGTTGTCGACTCGGGGGATTGTGTCGCCGTGGAGGCGTGGGCTGCCCGAGCTTACCGGTATCAGAGGGATGCCTGACTCCTTGGCGGCAAGCACGATCTTCTGCACGTCTTCTGTGTTCCGGGGCCAGACCACTCCCAGAGGCGTGCTGGGCGTCGTGAAGCTCAGGTCCTGTGCGTACTGCTCAAGGAGCTCGGGGCTCCCAGAGACATTCTCTGAACCAACAATATCTACGAACTTTTCTAAAACAGCATGTTTTGTCAAGGAGGAATCTCCACCTGTGTCTTCATTCGTCTAGGCTGGTGCCCATCTCTTCTGAATGTAGATACCCACATAGAGCCAGAGAGGATATAGTGTAAACAGTATTACTGCAATCGCGTCAATTTGACCGACCGTCAAAGCAGGGTCGGAGGGGAAGGCGAAGATCAGCGAGTTAATCATGAAATCTCGACCCGATGTAGCAAGTGGAAAGAAGGGACGCCACATCCAATCCATGACCGGATTGTTAATGTAAAGCGAAACACCCGCGAAGGTCATCACAGCGAAGCTAAAATAGGCGAGAAACTTGGCAAGGGGAAAACGGGTTCTATGACCGTATCTATCGCCGAGATAGTAGGCGAGGAAACCGAAGAGGATCAAGAGAAAGGGATCTAGTAGGAACATCTTTAGCAGCACCATTATTAGAAGTGGGTTCTATTCGTAGCTGAATCTTAAGAAGTCTTTTACTGTGTTAGAATCTAGGGCTAGTCCTGCAGGAAGCCTAAAGGCAGATAAAGAGAGATTGTGTGATGTTCACTTGGAGGTGCTATTGATTCCTGTTATTCCTTCGTCGCTACGCCGGATGGGCTTCATCCCTGGAACCGTTGTGGAGACCATCCTCTCAACCATCGCATCAGATGGCACACCAAACGTTGCACCGATGGGCGTGTGGGTCCAGCCGGGCGTAAATCTTGTGATTCGCCCCTATGCAGAGACGCAAACGGCCCGCAACCTGCAGGAGGTGCCGGAGGCCGTCATTAACATCACGGATGATTCCCGCATTTTCTTTAACACCGCGTTCAAGCGACGAGACACAGAGGTGGACGCCTTCTTTTTTGACCCGGCGAAGAGCGTTAGGCCACCTCGTCTCCGTGGTATGCTGGGCTACATCGAGGTGGATATCGAGGAGCCACTAAAGCCACGAGAGGTAGACAATCCTCTCGAGTATGAATGTAGGGTAAAGGAGGTAGAAGCATCGCCCAGGCTTCCTCAGGTTCACTCGCGGGCGCGGTTGGCAGCCATCGAGTGTGTGATTCATGCGACCCGGATTGTTGCCTTATCCGATTCTGACCCCGACCTGACGGAGAAGCTCTATGATCTTATCAAACACTATCACCGTCTTGTTCACCGTATCGCCCCTAGCTCTGTCCACGCTGGCGTGGTGGATGATGTTCTTTATCTAGTTGAGCGGCTGGTATATTGGCTATGAGTACCTCTGAAGAAAACAATAGCGTTACCGTGGAAGCTAGCGCACGCCTTCACCTTGGTTTTATCGACCCACTGGGAGGGTCCGGAAGACGCTATGGCTCTCTCGGCGTAGCAATTCGTCGCCCAATCGTTTCTATTAATGTTGAGCGTATTAAACGCGGTATTGCAGTGAAAGGCCCTTCTAAGCAACGAGTCCGTGACCTTGTGGGAATTTTCAAGAAGCATTTCAGGTATTCCGGAGGGGTGCGGGTTACTGTCAGAGAAGTGATTCCAGAGCATATTGGCCTTGGGTCGGGAACTCAGCTGTCACTATCCATAGGCGCAGCCATCGCCACGCTCCTAGAGAAAGAGGTTAACATCCAAGAGTTAGCTAGAGTGGCTGGGCGCGGCGAGGTGTCCGGGATTGGCACGGCTACATTTGAGAGAGGAGGCTTTGTCATTGATGGAGGCATCCCTGTCCCTACAGACGACGAAGCTGCAGCACTGTTGGAGGGTTATGTTCCTCCACTCTTATTCCGGTATGATGTACCGGAAGACTGGGTGTTTGTGGTTGCCTTGCCAAATCTTCCTCGAGGTTTCAGTGGTGTGGCAGAAGAGCAGGCCTTTTCCAAGATGCCTCCTGCCCAGACAGAACAATCCAATGAGATTGGCAGGTATGTGTTGATGCAGCTCCTCCCTGCCCTTGTAGAGGGTGATATCCTTCGTTTTGGGGCTGCACTTACAACCATTCAGCGGCTCGTGGGGGATTGTTTTGCTACAGCTCAGGGTGGTCGTTTCGCAGATCCTGTGATTGCTACCTGCATCACAGCTATGCTGGAAGCTGGTGCCTTTGGTGCCGGACAGAGCTCCTGGGGGCCTGCCTGTTATGCGTTGGCACGATGGACTACGGGACTCAAGGCAATCAGACAAGCCGTTTCTCGTGTTCTCGACGCCACCTGTGGCGGGACAATCATCGCAGCCCGTGCAAATAACCACGGAGCTCTCATTAAGGGACCAAAGGAACGCTAGACGCGATCCTATAACAGAGAGCTGCGAGGCCAGTTATGCTTCCTTGTACATCTCGCGAATCATTTTTGCCTGGGGCAAAGAAATCCAATCCAGTACGGTTCCGCCGCACTCTCGTAGCTTCATTGCCTCGACGATAGGTTCGAAGGGCCCTCCCGCAAGCCCGTCTGCAAAGATTGCAGCGCCTTGGGCCGCCTCCTTGGATTTTTTCCCAAGACGGGTTATTTGCCTTACTGGGATACCAAATTGGGTCATGCGTTTTTCGAGGTCCTTGACGAGCTTGCCCACCCGGGTGAGTCGCCCTGACAGGAGGATTTCTCGGGCATCGGGTACTGATACTCTGAGCTGGGCTACTGCCTTTGTGAGACCTTCTGCGACGCCATTCCACGCTGCTTGTGCTTTTTCGTCACCTTTGGCAAGGCGTTTGGCGAAGTCTTCTGGGCTCAGGTTGGGTTCGCCAAGCATCGAGAGAACCCCGCCTTGGAAGAGGGTGCCCTTGGAGAAGCCGCGGAGCAGATAGGCTAGTTCGCCATCCATGCCACCGAGGGTCAGGAAACCTGGTCCGCCGATTGTGCCGCCGATGCCGTCTACGACTAGTCCCTTGTCGGCAGCCATCGCGGCGGGGTAGCCGTATCCTAGCTCAACGACGATAACGGATGTCTCGTTGTAGGGGATGCCTAGGCGTTGGGCTTGGTCGTGGACGCCAAGAATGGTGCAGCAGAGTTTGTCAGCGGTGCCAAGGTCGATGCGGTTATGTTTTCGCCAGACTGGCACAGAATCAAGGTGAATAACGCCTGGAATGAACACCATTTGAATATCAGACTTCTGAACCAAGCGCACCATGTCCTTTATCGCTTCGAGTACGGGAATCTTGTCGTCATCAGCGCGGACGAGAACGAGCTGGAAGAATTCTTCGTCATCAATCTCGTCGGGGAAGAGAAGCGGGAGACCGTATCCGCTTGGTCCAACCACGAGATCGACTTTGCCAGCCTTGTTGATTACATCAAGGATGCTTTGGGGGTTTTTCGCCACCTCGACGCTTGTAATACTCGACTCTAGGAAAACCTTGCCGTCCTCGAGTCCGCAGAAATCGAAGCTGCGGGTACCTGGATCTATACCTATTACGCGAACCATATTCCGAACCTCTTGAGATAGAATCATTCGTGTATTGTGACTTCATCAGAGAGAGTCTTGTTACTTAAACGTTCTTTATCCCTCTTCTGCTCTCCATAGATGGTACTAAATGCTCTGGATTGATGGATCTAAGCGAATCTGGGGTTCTCTGAGAGAGGAGTCAATCACTCCTTAACTCATTAAAGTTTTATACGCAATGAAGTGGGTATATCATTGTAGACGGCTTACTGAGGGCTTCAAAGAAAAAGACTGGTTGTGAGAACCGATGTCTTTCTTGGGATTAGTCAGAAAACATTGGATTTACGTTCTGGTGATAGCGATTGTGGCTGTCATCGGGGCATTCGGTCTCCTGAATCCGGTAACCCTTCCCAACCCATTAGGGGCGATGCCTCATGAAAACGTAATGCTCCTTGGGCTGTCCATGGTTTCCCTGCTCCTTCTCTGGGGAGTTGGAATATACCTTCTTTATCGATGGATGCAGACCGGGCAGCGAATAACATCGACTTTGCTTTGGGCCCTGGGGTTCCTGATTTATGGGATACTCTTCTTCGCTTTGGGTGCCCACGCCTTTGGCTTAGCATGGGCAGATATGAGGATCCCTGTGATTTTCTTCGCGTTCCGCCAGGTGATGATTTGGTTCCTTGCTTTCCTCTGGTTGGGTATCGCCATGCGGCTCACTGAGAACACATTATTCCGCTTCATTCCAGCAGTGCTAATCGTAGTAGTGAGCTACGCCTGGTGTACGTGGTGCCTGTTGTACGCTGTTTATTTTGTAGCAAATCTACCCGTGTACATCATGTATGGGTTCACCTTTGGCGTCCTTATTCCCGTCGCCTTCACCCTTACCTACAGCTTCT
>JABXGV010000303.1 GCA_016550485.1 archaeon | reverse complement strand
GTCTTCGGAACACGAGGAACCAGAGGAGGAGGATGATGACAATTATGATGATGATTACTGCTGCAATGATGCCGCCGAGGAGAATCGGATCGAATGGCGTTGGCGTTGGGGTGGTGGGGAGCGGGTTGTCGACGGTGACGAGGAGGCTGTCAGTGGCGGAGTTACCCGCGTTGTCATAGGCGGTGGCATTGATGATGTAGTCGCCATCGGTTTCAGCGGTGGTGTTCCAGCTGTAGTTGTAAGGGGCGCTGGTGTCGTTGCTGACGAGGGCGTTGGCGATGTAGATTTCCACGCGGTGGACATCGCTGCCAGCGTCGCTGGCGGTGACCGTGATGGTGACGGTGCTGTTCACGGTGGCGCCTTGGAGTGGGGCAGTGATAGTCACGACGGGCTCGATGCTGTCTCCCACCACATAGCTGTAGTAGCTGCCACCATTGTCGTCAGTGGTGGTCATCCCCCAGGTATCGTTGGCCGTGACGTAGTAATCGACTACTGTCCCATAGGGTTGTCCTGGAATATCCTGATCATAGGAGGTGGATTCGGGCATCTGGAGGTGCTGCCAGCCACCGCCATCGGTGCGGTAGTGGAGCATTACCTTGTCAAGGTCTTGGTCCTCCGCGTCGCATGAGACGTTGGCGGGGTCGTCATACTCAGGGGCGGTGGGAGAGTGGTCAACGTTGTAAAGGCGGGGGGCAGGGTCATCGTAGAGGTAGAAGTCGTCGAAGAGTATTTCCATGCGGCCGGAGCCAACATTATACCCAAATATTTCGATAGTTTCAATTTCAGTGTCGGGGAGACTCCCAAAGGCGTCTTCGTAGTCATGAACCAGATCGCGGTGCATCTGCATCCACGAATTCATGGTCCCACTCCCTGAGACGTTGAAATAGCCATAATTGCCACTGGTAATTGGAAGATTGTCGGTGACAAAGTAGTAGTACAGGTGCTTGTCGTTAGTGGTGTGGACACTGAGATACACATAGTAGTCGAGGTAGTCTTTGAGTTGCCACATAATGTCGAGGTAGGTTTCGCGGCTGCTGTTGAGGGGGCGGTCCATGATAGTCTGGCTGACTGATATAATATTGCCTGGGCTAAGGGTCATGTTGGCGGCTTTACTCCCGCTATAAGCGGTTGAAGTGACAGTGAAGTCGGGGTCGTCGTAGTTGCCAAAGCCACGGATGCGGGCACCCGCAGCCTCCTGGTCTTCAAAGGCAGCTCCATTGACTGAGTGGGCCACAAACCGTGTGTCATCGATGAGCATGGTGATGCGAGCGCCTGGAAAACCAAACTGTGCGGTGGCAAATGTGATGTAGGAAATGTGGAACCCGGGGCTCCCGGTGAACCATTGGGTTATGTCAGCATAGATGTCGCGGTCAAAATAGACCCAGCTGTCGGTGGTGTTAAACCCATCGACAAGAAAGTTCACTAGCCAAGAAGAGTTTGCATAGGGGGTAGAGTAGCCACCGTAGCCAATCCAGTAATATGCATCCACCCAGTCAGTGCCATTTGTAAACGTGACATCTACATACGCCCAGGCGGCGGATGAGGCTAGCTGATAGTTTAGATGCCACCAGAATTGGAGACGAGCAGGGTTCTCAGGACTCATTCGAACATGTCCGTTTTGACCAAAGTAGGTTTCACTATTGTTACCGAAACTCATGGAGGTGCAATTAACGCTCCATGAGCCTGAATGCGACATTGAACTTTGTCGGATATAGCTTGGATCATAATTGGCGTATCGAGTCCAACCGTCAGGAGTCACACCGGAAACAGATTCCATGTTGCCGTTCCCAGTAGCGCCGCCAATCCAAGTGGTGGTGTCGTTCACTAACCATACATCATCGACGAAGATCCGTAGAATATCAGTGCCAACTCCGCTGTTGTATAGGTAGAAGTAGACATCATCTAATTCCATGGTAGGGCTAATCGACCCGGGAAAGCCCGGAATGGCGAGGAAATCATCGGTGATGTTCCGGCTGAACCAGTTCCATGTCTGTAACGGGCCGTCCAGCAAATAGTAGCCGTTGGTGGTCGAGTTGGTGTTGGAGGTGGTGCCGTTGAGGTAATAGTAGATTCGATATGCTGAGCCACCATCACGGATACGCACATGCATCCTGAAATAGTCATACGCTGGGTGGAGGTTTTGGTCGAGGTACCACTCGAAGGTCAGGTTCAAGTCCCGCATATCCGCGTTGAGGTTGTATTGGTAGAACTGGGTGTACGTCGCGTAGTAGCCTTCTGGGTCATGGCACTGCATGCCGTACGAATAGGTGCCATGATCGACCGGCCATGGCGCAGAGGCGGCCCAGTGATACGCTGAACCACGAGTGGATTCATCCCAATCAACGGCGTCCCGTGTGAGATACCAGTCTTCAACGCCGGGGTTCAAAAGGTGGTCATGCGTGTAATTCACCAATCCTAAATCAGGACCAGGTGTGGTCGGTTCACCTCCAAGTAACACCATCAGCTCTTCAGGGACCAAGGTGGTGGAACGGGGCTCCATCACCCTGAATTCAGGTGCTGTGGTCACGGTGCTCCGTTCGCCACGTGGAAGAGCAGGGATTACCGGAAGTGCAACTAAGGAAAAGAGTATGCAGATAATTACAAATCGTCTAATTAGTAACCCTCCGTAGGTGAATTCCTACTCTTTCTCCTTTAATAAAAGATTTACTAGTTGACCTTCTAGGAGAAGCCTCCATTGATACAGTGAGTTATTTAGGCTTTTTAAGGAAGTAGCGCCCCATATGATGGATTGTTGACACTAACCTCCCTTGGTGGTATTCATGAAGTTATCATGGAAAATGATTGGAGCACTCTGCGGAATCCTTGGTCCCCTTCTCTTCGTCATCATCACCGTGGTTGCCATGATTGTCCGACCTGTGCCCTACATCTTCTGGGAGAACTCCTTCAGCTCGTTGGGCCTCATGGTGACAGAGACTATACCCTCAATGTTGAACTACTACCTCTTTGTGGCAGCCTGTACATCAGCGGCAGTCTGCACTGTGCCTTTCTGGTTCGCTATTCGAACACTCTTTACAGAGACCTCATTTGTAAGGATTACCAGCTGGCTGGGCACCATCCTAGGTCTGATTGCAGTACCCTGCCTATCCGGGCTTTCTATCATTTCAGGTGATTTCGGTACGCCCCACACACTATTCACCATTTCCTTCTTTCTCTTGATTTCTACAGCAATTGTGATCTACTCGGCTGCCATCGCCGTTGACAACGACTATCACTGGTCTTATGCGATTCCCGGCCTCATCATCGGCATTATCTGCTATGCCTATGCCTTGGGGCTGTTCGTACCTGGACTGGAATTCATCGGATCTGCTGCAGTGCAAAAGGTCGCCGTCTATGGCCTAGTCATCTGGTCCGCCTTCCAAGCCATCAAACTCATCCAAGAGTTCAAGTGAGCTAGTAGCAGCTCCACGCAACTGATACATAGTAGGCAGCTTCGCCGCTGAGCTAGTCAATCAGCCTTAACGGCTATTGGTCTAACTGGATTGCCAAATCTTCGCAGTGATAACGCGGTCACATGAAGCGCAGACCAGAATATTAACAGCGGGAGGGTTTTTCTCCAGATGGTCTAAGTGCTTTCGCATCATACCCCGACCGAAGGGCATGCGCTCGATAGCCTCTTCAAAGGTCTTGTAATAGCTGGTATCGATTTCGGAGATGAAGGCTGCGGAGAGTTTCAACTGTAGCTCTTCATCACAATAAGGACATCTCGGCATGATACCATACCTGTGTTTTCTCCTCTTATTTTTGAGGGTAGTAACCGTGGCACTTACCAGCTGGCAGTGTTTCTGCGGGTTGGAATGATGTCAGGGAGATTTTTGGGAAGGGGAAGTCCCCAAACCTATTTGAATGACTTTGGACAATACTGCTATCCGAGAAAACGGGTTCGAGGATCAGTGTTACAGCACTCCCTCTCAATACAACCTGGGTGCTGAGTTCTCAGCGAATTCCCGTTTTTAGAGACGTATGGAAGGAGTTACTGTGTCAGAAACTATCAAGGACCTAATGTGCAATAAGTGTAAGGGCCCCCGCGTCATCACGTCGATTGGCGAGATGCGACGCTATGATGGGTTTCGCCGAAAAGGGTTCAAAGACCTAATCGAAACCACTGAGAAGTTGATACGGAAGAAGGAGGAGAAAGGGAAACACGAAGAAGCGGAATCACTAAGACTAGCTCTTAAGGTTTACCAGGATGGCTTGGAGCGGGGTCGCTGCAAGGTGGTCATGCACTGCCCTGAACACCCGAAAATCGTGGAAAAAGACGTTATTCCCTTCAACATCGAATACTCTGCACAGCAATTCAAGGAGCATCTGCTGTTGTGTGGGAAGTGCGCCTCACAAGTTGAGGTCACAGGAACCAGCGCGAAGGGTGATTTCACCATCCTCACGGTGAGCTGCACAGACCATGGTGAGGGAGAACGCAACGTCTTCACTCCCATCTATGAGACGCTGTTCGGAATTCAACCAGCTACACCAGCCACGCCAACACCTAAGCCTGCTGCACCCACACCCAAACCAGCCACGCCAACACCTAAGCCTGCTGCACCCACACCCAAACCAGCTGTGACTACTAAACCAACCAAGTCGTACCCAATTCGCTTCTGCCGCTACTGCGGCGCCAAACGTGTGAAGTCGGACTCGAAATATTGTGATAAATGTGGACAAAAGATAGGATAAATAGGCACGATTAACAGGCAGTTAAAAACATACCTTATCGAAACAAGAGTAATCCAAAAATCTCCAAGGCAAGATGACACCATAGCATAGAGGGAGTGGGAAAATATGCCTTCGGATTTTAAGAAGTAGGGTCCTTCTACCAGACGAGGGTTTTGTCTTTGTATTTGTTATAGCAGTCAGGGCAGACCCGGACATGCAGGTTCTGCTCTTTGTTCTCTAGCCGATGTTCGATGATTTCACCGTCTCTGATTTGTAGGGGTTGGTTGCAGAGGTGGCAATGGTACGTGGCTTCAATTTTGAACCGAATAACCCGGCTCGGACAGGTGTAGACCCGCACATTCCGTGTCGGGCTTCCCAGTTCGCGCATATCCCCTCGCAGTCGCAGGGCATGGAGGACCGGGTACATACCCACAAAGCTCTCAGAGCATATGCCTTCCGGGCTTCGCCAGCTGAACTCAAAGACCTCTCCCTCCTTGTGACCTGCCCGGCAGTTGCCCTCCTGGACTACAGTTACCTTAAAGGAAACCGGCTCCTTCCACAGTGCCCCGATTTTAACTGTGCGTTCTGCAGATGTCACAACCATCTTCTCCAGTTGCTAGATATCTACTCAGTTCTATCAACTCACAGGGTTTTATAGGTTTCACGGTGTCGATAAGACCCGAACGCGTATTCCTTCACGCAACAGAACTCGTTCAGTTACACTATTTAAATCAAGTCGCCTAATAGTACCGTTGGGCTATCATCATTAGCTAGCGTGTAAACGGTTCGAGGGGCGTATATTGGACCAGCTCGATAAGGTTATCTTGATGGAATTGCGGCAGAACTGCCGCGTCTCCTACCGAGCCATAGCTAGAAAGCTCGGGGTGACCTTCAAGACTGTCCGGAAACGGGTCGACAACCTCATCGAGACCGGTGTCATCCGACGCTTCTGGGACTTGGTGTCCCCGTAGTTATTTTATTGCGCATGAGGTGACATGCTTGAGAACCCCGAACCATTATTCAGGATTACCTTCGTAGTATGGGTAGTCTGTTTGTTACGGAGGAATCTTATGAAACGGATTCAACACGTGATTGTAGGAATTTTCTTGTTGATGTTATGGATGGCTGGACAGATGTCCACTCCCAATCTTAACCGCCCTACTGCTCTTGGAGGTGACACATCCTTCACACCGGTTGTGGATGGGACAAAGGCTCCAGAACATGCACCGGAGCAGCCAGATGTGTCTGATGTTGCACAGAAGGTAGCGGGCCGCAGTGACCGCCAGCATTTAGATAATTGGACAGTGCTCGTTTATCTTTCTGCGGACAACAACCTCGATAATTTCGC
>JABXGV010000302.1 GCA_016550485.1 archaeon | reverse complement strand
TGAATTTGTTTAGGTGTGATGCGAGGTTTTAGCTTCGACTCCAGACCTTCTAGTTGTTCAGCTGGCAAGGTGAAATCAAGAACTTTCATTTTCTCAAGAGAAGCGATGAAATGTTGTGAGGCTGCTCCTACGGTTTCTAGGGAGGATTCTGAGATTTGGGTGATATCGTCGAGGGGTGTGTGGTTGTAGAGGAAGTTGGATCCGCCGCCGTACCACCAGTGGATGGCGGGGATGCCGTGCCAGGCGAATACCTTGTTGTCGCCGCCAGTGGGTGCCACGCGAATGATTGGTCGCCATTTGGTAGTGTTTCTGGTCAGATGTTTTTGGAAGAGTTCGTTAGCTAGGATTCCAGCGGCTAGGTTCCCTAGTTGGGTGCCTTGTACGTCGAAGTTGAGATTCAGTTTAATTTCGGAGAGCTGTTTCTTGTGTTTGATGCAGTAATGTTGAGCTCCCAGCAGTGCACCTTCCTCTGCGCCACAAGCGAAGAATCGTATGGTGCGCTCGGGGCTGGTTTTGGCTAGGCACCGGGCAAGCTCTAGTAGAATGGCTGTGCCACCAGCATCATCTGTTGCTCCTGCGGAGTAGGGCACGGAGTCGTAGTGGGCGGAGATGAGGATAACATCCCCTGATTCGGTGCCGGGGATTTCTCCAAGGACGTTATAGCCTTCAGAGGGGTATGTTTTCACGTCGGCTCGGAGTGTGACCTGTTTAGCGTATTCCTTCAGGATTTGCCCGTCTCGGTGGCTCACAGAGACTATGGGCGGGAGGGCGATTTCTTTATCCAATGAGAGGCGAAGATAGGTGAAGCCGGAGGGCAGTTGAGGGGGTGTTCCTGGATGGTAGGTGACGTATATGATACCTTTGGCTCCCGCTTCGATTAGAGTTTGATAATGCTGCTCTGAGGCGTTCCTCGAATAGAAGAGGACAATTTTACCTTCAACCGCAGGGAGTTCCTTTGCGGGTTGTTGCAGTTCCCAAGGGTTAAGGTAGAGGAGTGGGGCTGTGGTTCCACCTGCTTCTGATGCACCTGAGAGACCAAAGGATAGCCCTGCGATGTTGTGTTTACCAGTTGTGATCTGAGCTAGGCTCTGCTGACTTGTCAGAACCGGGAAGGGCTCCGCAGTAATCTTCTCTAACCCGAATTCCTTGAATTTCTCCAAGATATAGTCCTTAGCGAGTGCTGCACCCTCTTGCCCTTGAACTCGCTCGCCAATCCGATTTGTGAAATGGGTACAATAATCGAAAGCTAGCTTCCCAGAGAATTTAGCTTCTGGAGACATGTTAGCAAAATAGGAGAAAGTGGTTTAAATGCTAATCTAGCTATGGCTCAGGGATTGGATTAGCGATAGAGTTAAAGTGAAGGAAGCCCCTAGTCTAGGTGGGAAGGGGATGTGATGCTCTTCAGGTATGTATCTCTTTCTCGTACAGTGGATTCATGCTCCAGATAGAAATTTTGGTGATTTGCGATAAGGGCTTGATGGGGGAAAGGCATTTCAACCCAGTAGACCTGTTACTTAATGGGATTTGTTTGGGCCCTTAAGGTGGGGCTGAATTGAAGTTTGAAGGATCTGTGCTAGAGGATCGCCGAACTTGGCTGCTTATCAAGGAGTTACTTGGTGGCGAGCTGGATAAGCTGGTGCCAGTTCTGGACCCTGCGTCACATCTTGGTTTTCGGTATTTAGTGGCTGAGGGGTTGTTGGAGGCAGGTCCTGTTGAGACGGTGGAGATTCTGCAGCGGTTAGAGGCTGCGGGATTCCTTGATGCTGAGCTGGTTGATGTTCTGCTGCTTTGCTCATCCTGTGGGTCTTCACAGATTCATCCCCGGTTGAGATGTCCGAATTGTGGTAGTAGCCGTCTGCTTCACCAAGAAACCATTGAGCACTTTGTTTGTGGTCATGTTGGGTCTAGGAAGGAGTTCACGAAGGAGGGGGTTCTGTATTGTCCAAAGTGTGATGAGAGCTTGGAGGGGCATCAGCAGGATTATCTTCAGCGTTCCTCTGCCAAGTGCTTAGACTGTGGGGCGTTACTGACTGAGCCGCGTTTGGTGCATAGTTGTTCGCGCTGTCAGGAGATCACAGAAATCGGACAAGCCCCAGAGCGCCCCTTGTACATTTACAGATTGAACCAAGAACACCGCGGGGATATCATCCACTATCTAGGGTATCATCCAGAACCTGAGGCAGAACATCCTAGACGACGAAAACATAGGACCAGCCTTGACTCGGTTGACCGCCGTATTCTGAACCTTCTTCAGGGTGATAGCCGGTTGTCATTTCGAGCGATTGCTCGCCGGTTAAAGATAGGGGATGCTACCGTCCGAGAACGCGTGGCACGGCTCCAAGACAAAGATGTTATTCATGCATTCACCACGTTGGTGGATCCTGAGAAGGCGGGGATGGAGGTCATCGGTTTGATTCACCTCGAGGTACACCCGAAATCCTTAGCAGTAGTCGTTGACGAGTTGAAAGCCGTGGAGAACGTCAAGACCATAATGGAGACTGGGGAGCGCGTGAATCTCTTGGTACTTGCTGCCTTCCCCACCAGAAAGGCGCTGAACGACTTCTTGGATAAACACATCCGAGGGAGAAGCAATACCCGGCTTGACGCGATTTCCCTTGTCCTGTCACTCCACAAGCTGGATATGCGGATTAGTTTGTAGCCATGGTTTTCCCGTTGCTTGGTATGGAGTAGCAACTTTTTTAACCACTTTTTTCCGAAACTCTATTGTAAATAATGTTGTTGAGGAGACCGGTGTGACGAATCTTCGTAAACTTCTGGAAGATGGCGCAATTAGCGAGGCTATAGGTTTAGTTTCTAGGGATGAGGATTTGCTTGAAGACCTAATAGGTCTCCTTGAAGACACTGATGAGGATATTCAGCGTTCTGCCTTTGAGGTCGTATCCCAGACAAGTAGCATCCAGAACGTGTTGGAGGCCATACCTACGTTAATCGGTGGATTGGAAAGTGATGAGGATGAAATTTGTCGCTTTGCCGCTGAGGCCCTCTATTTCTTTGGACCCGATGCTGCTGACGCGACCGAATCATTAGCTAATCTTCTAGACCACGATGATGACGATATCCGCCGGGCTGCCGCCCGGACCCTCAGAGCAATTGGGGCTGGGGCAGTTGAAGCCCTCCAACGCCTGATTGAAGCCTTGCAAGATAGCGACGAAACTGTGCGAGGCGAAGCTGCCTTGAGTATCGGGAACATTGGTAGCGATGACCCAGAACCTATCCCATCCCTTGTGAAAGCTTTAGCTGACGAGGAGGAATTCGAAGTTGACGGAAAACCCCTGGAAGTCCGTCATGCTGCCCAGCAGGCATTAAAGCAGCTGGGGAACACTGCCGTTCCTGGGTTGCTTGAAGCGCTTCGTGATGACCGTGCGGAACTCCGATTGATGGCTGTTGAAACCCTTGCAAGTATCCCAACCTTATCTGATGTAGCCATAGAACTACTCGAAGCAACCGTCAATGACCCTGATTCTACCGTGAGTAGCGCTGCTCAAAAGGCTATTAAACAAATAAACGCCACAAAATAACCCAGCACTATTCTTCCAAGTTCTATCCCCAATCCTTTTCGCTATCCCTTCGGAACAAAGGCTACTCTGTAATGTGTTCTTGCTCTTCACTGCTGGTTTCAATGATTATTGGCCGACGATCTATAGAACTGAATATCACAATGAAACCGAATATTACAAAGAGAAAGACCATCTTGTGTACACTATTGACTACTGAGAGAAGGTAAAAATCTAGGGAGAAGCCAGCAAGAAAAGCCGTGGAGAAGCGGATTCGATTGGTGCTTTCGCGGAGAGCTAACCGCTGAGTCGTCCAGTCAATCATCGTTGGGAGAGCAAGGCACAGGC
>JABXGV010000301.1 GCA_016550485.1 archaeon | reverse complement strand
CTGGTTACCTTTCGTCGGTGCCCTCATCCTTGGGTTACTAGGTAAATTCTGGCAGGACCGACGCAAGACAAGTTTAGGCATACTTGCTGCCCTATTCTTCATCGTAGGTCTACTAATCATATTTTGGCCGCTTCAAATTACAACTCTTTGGGGAGGGTCAACTTTAGGGCTCTACTGGCAGGTACTCGCTAGTGGACCGATCGAAATCTGGTACTGGCCCTTGGGTGCTTTTGATGCTTCCACCGGTGCCACTTTCTTCCGTATCGACATGCTCACCGTGTATATGTCCGTCATCTTCATCTTTCTCGCCTTCTTCGTTGCTCTCTATTCAATCAAGTATATGGAGCATGACACTCGTCTTCCACTTTACTATGCGCTTCTCCTCACGCTAATCGGTGGCATGATTGGAGTGGTTTTTGCAGGTGATTTCTTTACGCTTTTCATACTCTGGGAAACCATGTCAATCAGTAGCTATGTTCTCGTTGCCTTCCGCCGAGAGGAAGCGGAACCTCTCGAAGCTGGTATCAAATACCTGCTTCTCAGTGCTGTGGGTTCAACCTTGATCCTCTTCACTATGTCCATTCTTTATGGATTAACAGGCACACTCAACCTTTACCAAATCGGACCGGCTCTTGCTGCACTCCTCGCGGGACCACCACCAGCGACTTCTGCCGTATACGGTGTACTCGTTTTCACCATTGTAGGATTAGTGATTGGTTTTGGTGTCAAAGCTGCTATTGCCCCGCTCTCTACCTGGCTTCCTGATGCTCACCCAGCTGCTCCTAGTGGCATCAGCGCCATGCTAAGCGGAGTCGTCATTATGACTGGTGCTTATGCGATTATCCGGCTAATGGTACTTTTCTTTGACCCCTATCTTTTCATCTATTATGGAGCTGTTATCAGCTGGTTTGCACTCTTCACAATGATTTATGGAAACCTCATGGCGCTCACTCAAAAGGATCTTAAACGCCTTCTCGCCTATTCGACCATCGTGAATGTTGGCTTCATCATCTTCGGCTTCAGCATCGCTATGATGCCTCATGCCCCGTGGGTTCCCCAAGAGGCTCTAACCTACTCGGTGACCGGAAGCTTACTCCATATCTTCAGCCACATGCTCGCAAAGGGTATGCTCTTCTTAATCTCCGGTATCTTTCTACACCAAATCGGAACTCGCGATATGGATAAACTCCAAGGTGTTGGCCGCCGCATGCCTTTTGTGATGTTCTGCTTTACTATCGCTGCTCTCTCCCTTGCTGGTGTTCCCCCGCTAGTCGGCTTTTACAGCAAATTCTACATCATTTGGGGCTCAATCGTCGCCAGCGCCTATCTTGCCACCATTATCATGGTTCTGATGAGTGCCTTCAGCGTTGTCTATTACCTACGGATGATTCAAATCCTCGTATTCGCTGAACCAAGCCCTGAAGCCGCCACAGCGAAGCGACCACACTGGCTCTTTCTCTTCGTCATTGGGGTTCTAATGATCTTCATCATCCTCCTCGGACTCTTCCCTGGTGCCTTCGTTGACTTCGCAACACAAGCTGCTGGAGCTCTACCACTTCCCCCTATTCCAACTTCATAAAAGAATTAACGCCCACCTTTTAGTGGGCGTCTTTGGATTTTTTCTTCCGATTCACTGACGCAATCCACCATAGCGTTCGCTGTTGTGTGTCAGCTACATTAAATCCGATGTCCTGTAATCTAGCCCGAATGGCATCTGCTTCTTGGTAGTTTTTCTGATTTCGTAACCGACTTCGTTCACTCAACAATAACTCGATTAGAGATCTAACCATTGGATCAGGCTTAGGACGGATTTCTCGGGTGTAAAGGTCGCCAAACAAGATACTACCCGCTTCATCAAAGAAGTGAAGCAAAGCATTCGCCGTTGCTACGCTGAAATCGGGCTGCGTCTCGAGTTGCCCGTAGATTCGATTTACGAGGCGAAACAACTGATTTACAGCTCGGCCAGTACTGAAATCATCCAGTAGTGCTGTAACGAACTCTGCACGCCTTTCCAGAATAAACCGTGCTTCTTTGGGTTGATTTTCAGGGACATTAGGCTCAATTGTGGTCACGCTCTGTAAGCGGTTTAGCAATTGGCGTAGACGTTCCAGTCGTTGCCCAGTACGCTCCAACTCTTTCAATGTGAAGGTAATCGGTTTACGGTAATGGGTTGCCAAAAGAAACAGCCGTAACGTCGACGCACCAAAAATTTCTACGGCTTCACGAACCGTCAGAAAGTTTCCGGTGGACTTTGACATTTTTTCTTCACCTAAGTTTAAGTGACGGACATGCATCCAATACCGAACATACGGCTGACCAGTGGCTGCCTGGCTTTGGGCAATGGAATTCTCATGGTGGGGGAATAGGTTGTCTTCTCCGCCACCCGAAATATCCAAGGTAGGTCCCAGATACTTCATCGACATGGCGCTACATTCGATATGCCAACCAGGTCGCCCAGGTCCCCAGGGGCTAAACCAAAAAGGCTCACCGGGTTTCGCCTGCTTCCAGAGAACGAAATCTCCGACATGTTCTTTGTCATATTGATCCTTGTCGACTCGTCCACTTGCCCCCACCTGAAGCGTGGCAGGATCAAGGCCCGCTAACTGTCCATACGGAGGAAACTTGCTTATCCGAAAATACACTCCATCTGCTGCCTCATAGGCAAACCCGCGGTCCAGCAGCTGTTGGACTAACTCAATCATCTCTTGGATGTGTTGGGTCGCAATAGCATAGGTATACGGATCCCGGATTCCTAAGCTGTGACGATCCCGGTAGTAGTCTTGGGTATGTCGTGTAGTAAGTTGCTGAAAGGCTTCACCACTTGCTCGAACGCGTTTCAGGATGTTGTCATCTACGCTGATATCGGTGATGTTGGAAACATGTCGTATCTCATAACCCAGATATTCTAGAAATCGTTTCACCACGTCCCAGATGATATAGGTTCGGGCATGACCAATATGCATTAGATAGTTCACGGTCAACCCACAAGTATACATTCGAACTTTGCCCGACTCGAGTGGGACAAATGGCTCCTTCTTTCGGGTCAACGAATTGTAAATCAACAAATTCGCTAATGTTCGACGACGAGACTGAGATGTCACCACAACCATCCTCCACCGTACTTTATGCCTTTACTCTTCTTTCCATTAACTGCAAATAATTGG
>JABXGV010000300.1 GCA_016550485.1 archaeon | reverse complement strand
GTGGAAGTGGGCGTCACATGGTCTTTCTGGCGAAAGAGGGCTTTGAGATGTATGGACTAGACATCGCACCTAGCGGATTGTGTGAGACACTGCGGGTTTTAGCTGAGAATGATCTGCTTGGACATGTAGTGCTTCATGATATGCAGCAGCTCCCTTATGATGATCGGTTCTTCGATGCGGTGATCAGTGTACGGGTCATTCACCATAATCGGTTAAAGGCAATCCAGGAGACGGTGTCAGAAATCTGTCGAGTGCTCAAGCCAGGGGGATTGGTATGGGTGACAGTTCCTATACCTAAGGATGCTCCTAGCAAAGGAGGGCAGGAGATTGAGCCTGGAACCTTTGTCCCACTGAGAGGAGGCGAGAAGGGTATTCCGCATCACCACTTCACAACGAAGGGACTGCTAGACCTCTTCAAGGACTTCAAAGTGATTGACTTGGGTGTAAGCGACAAAACTCATCACTCAATATTAGCCGAGAAACCGCAGCAGGATCAGTAATATTTAGGAATAAGTCAAGGGGGAGAGAGATAGCTGCTGGAATTAATCGATGGTGCCTTTTTCGATTATCCGGAAGTCGAAGCCCTGGTTGCAGAGGTGTTTGTGGACTTCCTGTGTCATCGCCTCGTGTGCCCCGTAGGTCGCTGATGTTACAGTGGTTCCTCCTGCGTAGCCTATGACCTCGAGAACGACGGTTTTGCCCTCATCCCGCAGCAGAATGATGATTGCGACTTCAGAATTCACGCGGACAAAGTACTTTGAGCCGATTAGCACAGCAAGTACGGGGCGCCCCTTTTCTTTGTGGATGCGGATGAAGATGTTCCCGAATCGTTTCTTGAGCGAGTCGAGTACATCTTTGAACCGGGCGCTCACCTCGAAGCCTACATAGTAGCCGGGCTGAACCATGTTAATCCTTCATATAATGGATGCTATTTGTAGTCAAAAGCTTTGGTGTACTGTTATCCTAGAGCACCAGAAAATTGTATACTGAACTTATAGCCGTAGTCTTCGAGGAACTGGCCAACTTGCTCCGCTATCGCTCGGTGAGCGCCATAGGATACTGATAATAAGCCTTTCCCACCTGCGTAGCCTGTGACTTCTAGTATAACACTATCGGGCTCATTATGTAGGAGTATGGTGATTGCCACTTCAGACTCGACCCTCATGTAATATTGTGAGCCCAGAAGTACCCCCCACACCGAACGACCATCCTGTTTCTGAATATGGTGACTGATGTTGCCGAAGCGGGGTTGTAACAAATCATAAATCTCTAAGAAGGTGCCGTAGACCTCGTACCGGATGTAGTAGCCGGGCTGAACCATGCTCAATCTCCTCTTGAGCCTTACTGAAAGCACAGTGAAAAACTTATGCCACATCAAGTGTACTTCGCTAGGAGTTGCTGCCATTCCCTTTCAAACTGGGCTTTCATTGACTCCTTTCCTTTTTCAGAAAGGAAGGAGGCATCAACACCATTCAAGGTCAGTTGCCTGAGTTCCTCGACGGTGAAGTTTAGCCGTTGGGCTAGCATCTTGTATTCGTGGGTAAGGGTCGTGTCGAACATGACTGGGTCATCGGAGTTCACGGTGACCATTAGGCCCTGATCATAGTATTGTCGTATTGGGTGGCTCTCCACCGAGGTGCATACCCGTGTTCTCACATTGCTGACCACACAGAGTTCCAAGGGAATTTGATGCTTTTTCAGGTAGGCGACAAGGTCGGGGTCCTCGTGGGCGCGTACTCCATGTCCTATTCGTTCACACCCAAGTTTTCTTATTGCAGCCCAAATCGAGGAGGGTCCAACGGCTTCGCCTGCGTGAGCAGTTAACCGGAATCCTCGTCGCCTGGCCTCCTTATAGACCGGTTCGTAGGGGTCAGCAGGGTATTTGTGCTCGCTTCCACCAAGCCCGATGCCAATCACTCCTTTGCCCAGGTAGGGTTCTGTCTCGTCGAGGCGTTGCATACCCACATCAACCCCGTCGCCCCGAACAATGTCCACTATCAACTCACAGCGAATACCAAAATCTTGGCGGGCCCGTTCCTTGCCCTTAATCAAGTACTCAGTAATGCCTTCTACAGTCAGCCCGTGTGGCTTGTAGTCACCTGGGGAATAAAAGGCTTCAAGGTATTGGACATTCTGCCTGCTCAGATGGTGGAGCACCTGGTAGGCGATGTCCTCAAAGTCCCGCTCTTCTCTGATGAAGGTGTTTTTCCATATCCACAACTCGATGAAATGAGCGAAATCGGTGTAGACGAGTTTTCGTTTTAAATCCTCTAGTGTCGTTATTGAAGGGTCTCCGCCTCGTTTCTGGATGAGTGCATACAGCGTCTCTAGGGGGATGGCACCTTCAAGGTGGAGGTGTAGCTCGGTTTTGGGGATCTTCCGAATCAATTCCTCTACGCTGGTTGTACCCGGCATTGTTTTCGAATTCCTAAGCGTACCTGTTAAGCTAAGAAAATTATGTTGGACATAAAAAATAAACGGGCAATAAGTGAATGGCAGGCTACGTAGTGGAGTGGCTACGGTGTCAGCTAAGGTGAAAAATATGTAAGGGTCAGATTCCAGGAGCTAGATGACTCCGAGAAAGAGCAGAATCTGGTGTTCAAATAAGGCTAGCACGACCGGGAAGAGGATAGCGCTCAATAATTTGAGGACAATTTTGGGGTCCCACGGATATTCCTTCATATCTTCTACTTCATCAAAATAGCCTTGTACAACGAGCGCTTTAATGCCGAGATTGAGAGACGGGGCCTTTTCGTATTTTTCGTAGATTTGACAGTATTGGGTTCCGGCTTTGTCTAGCATTTTATGCTTTGCTGTGACAGCCGCTTTGTTGAGAGCGAATAGTGGGATGAAGAATGACAAGGCGACTAGGGCCGAGAAGAGAAACGGTACTGAGATAATGATTGGCTGTATGATGGGGTGAATGATGACATGGAGGCCTACATGCGATGCCAACGGAATCATCAATGCGCCTGTGGAAAACATCAAGGTCCCTCGAATACAAAAGGTTCCGAGGAAGCCCATTCCGCCAAACCGATCCCGGTGTAACGGATTCAATCCAAATGGGATATTACTAATTTGCAGCACTAGATGTATCAAATTTAGTACGCCCCAGACTCCAATGGAACCATGATTCGCTAGGAACCACCAAGTTACCAGATGTAGCACAAGTAATGGTAAGGGCAATTCAATCAATATGGGAGAAATGAGTACGAGAAGGGCGAAATAGGCTAGGACCGAAATGAAAAGATGCCCGCCCCCATGGAGTCGTTTCTCAAGGAATTGGAGGTTCGCTACTTGTGTTGCGCCAATGAGTGGATGCAAGTCAAACCAGAGTTCATCGACCATTATCCCAGCGGTATATATGAGGTACGGACCAACGAAGAGCCAAGCCACAGCGATGAGATACCCTATCATCACCATGTCGAAAATATAGTAAAAGTAAATCATGACGACATTTGTGAAGAAGAATATGGTACCAATCACTATGGATGTTACTTTGGGGGATAGACCTTTCTGCGCTAGTTTCTTGATTAGTCTTACGATAAGAAAGTCGGTGTGAACTACTGGATGTACTTCCTGTTGTCCCATCCTTAGACACCCTGCTGATTATAATGAATGTGTGCTAAATATGTATGTTCTAGCTTGCGCGCGTCAAAGAACATTTTTGACGATAGCTTTGATTAGGGATGGTAGTGCTGCAGGGAGGTGTAGGATGGTTCGGCAAATAAGCTTCCGGTAGGAACTTTCCTCCGCGGATAAAATTCTGATTGATTCTCCTGAGTCAGATAGTTGTTTAAGAATAGCGAAGAAGAAGTCAAGATTACCATGAACGAGATGGGCAAGGCGAAATGCTAACCCTAGATCCTTCCCGAATGATCGATAGCAGGCTGAAGAATATCGCTGTAAAAATCGGGAATCGAACCTTTTCTTTTCAAAGGCTTGAAGGCAGGTCTTGGCAGCTAGCTGTCCACTTTTCATCGCATAGTAAATGCCTTCACCCGTTAGTGGGTCTACGAATCCTGCCGCATCGCCAACGAGAATAACCCGGTGTGTAACAATTTTCCTTCGAATACCGCCCGCCGGTATAATATGTCCATGAATGTTAGTGATGTTCGTTGGAATATTGAGAGTATGACGAATTTTAGCCGTAAATCTCTGAAAGGCACGATATGGTTGGGAAAAGGCCTCCGCCAGCCCGCCAATCCCCACAGCAAGGCTCTTTCTCCGGGGAAACACCCACCCATACCCGAATGGAATCCGCATGAAGTGGAGTTCTAATGTATCGGGCTTTACTCGTGTTTCCAAATCACGTCTAGATACCTCTAGTTCTCCCTCAAAGCAGATTCCAATTTCGTTGCGGTTCCAACCCGCTCGGATCCCTACAGAGCGCGCAACAACGCCATTAGCCCCATCTGCTCCCACTACTAGTTTGCCAGCGTGACTCGTTTGATCATCAAGGACACACGAGATTGAGTCTTGATAGGGTTTCACCGATATCACAGTAGCATTAATGACGTCACAGCCCGCCGCAACTGCTTGGTCAACTAGAAACTTATCAAACTTGTCACGGAATGTGGTGACTCCGATTAACGAATCCGATCGGAACTCGACACTGTCTAAAGTGGGTGCGACGAAACGAAAAGCATACACGTTTTGTTCAACGAGCTGAGAAGGCACCTGTGGAATGAGCTGCAAAGCTTTTTGTGAGACGCCTCCTCCACAGGGCTTGTATCGGGGAAGCGCCTCCTTTTCCACTAGAGCCACCTTCAATCCTCTACGTGCACAAATTCGTGCTGTGGTTGCACCCGCTGGTCCTGCTCCAACGATAATCACGTCGTATTTCAACAGCAAGTAGCCTCCGATTCTGCATCACGCTCGGTGGAGTTCTATTTGCCTTTCCCTAGAAGTTGTTGTGCAAGCTGGCTGATGTGGGAATCCCGGTCTTTAGCGGCGATTCTGAGGAGTTCAAGGGCTCGGGGTGTGTGTATCCGGTGGAGGGCGCGGCACATGTTCCGACGCGCCTCTATTAACATTGCGGCGTGAGGGTGTTTGAGGAGCTGTTCGAGGTAATCAATGCCGGTATCTTTTCCGTGGAAGCCAAGGGCGATGGCAACCCAGTGCTGTACGTATTCGCTGGCCCACTTGTTAGGGTATTTACCGGGAGATTTGAGCACTCTCTCAAGGGTAGATATAGCGTCTGCCCCTCCCACGAGCCCAAGAAAAAACGCGGCTACCGCCCTGTCTGTGATCTCTTCACGTTGTAAAAGAATCTCTTGGAGCTTCGCAACATTACCAGCTTCTTTGTAAGGTAGGAACTGCTGAACCTTCCTCCGGCGGTCATATTCTAGCATGGTGTACCGGACTTCAGGTGGAGCTTTCGACATGCATCAACCTAAGCCGTGTTCAAGATTTTAAGTGTATTTTAGTGAGGCAGAGATGATGATGGATTTGGAGAGACCTAGTTCACAGTCTAATTGGGGGGATGTAGCTCGAAGAGGCGCCGGTAGTCGTCTTGGCATTGCAAGACTGGAATATTACTCGATAACTCAAACTCCTCCGCGGGAGGGGTTTTCTGGTCGTCGGTGAGGAGGCTCGCATTGCCGAGAGGGGCGGGCGCCTGATGTATATAGACGTTCATTCGGTTTTCGTTAGTGGTAACGCTGTACCCAGCCGAGTTGATTTCATCGCGTGAAAGCGCGAGCCAGACTCCAAATTCTTCTGCCAATCCGGTACCGTCTGTTGTGTCGGGGTCGAGTCTGTCTGTATTAGTTTCTCCGTTGAGGGTGGCTGCCTGAACAAGCACATGCTTTGCCGCCCAGTAGTCTAGGGCAACAGGGTCGGTGCTCGCCATCAATACGTTCACCCTAGTCGCCTCGCTGTAGGGTGTTCTAGGTCCCATACCACCATAGGCCGTAAGAGGTCCTGTGTTTGCGTTGATCCAGATGGCATCCATGATGTTGAGGGCGGGGAGTCCACATTCAACCATTAGGGTGCCCATACCACCTGTAGCCACGGTTTCGTGACCATTCGCCAAGCCTGGTGGTATTACACCGGAGTCACGTTCAGATTGGACGCCCATGTAATGCTTGACTGCCCCTGTTACTCCATAGATGAAGTGCGATTTCAGCACCGGTATATTGATGACGCGGAGTCGGTCTTCATAGCTTGCACCATTCCAAATGCCATCGCGGAAGCTGATGTAGGTACCATATTCTGTTTGAAACTTGGGATAGGAGACATAGATGCCAGTTTCAGGGTCTGCTGTATCGTATACGATGTAGCCATCGTCTAGGTCGCCTGTAGAGTATTCGTCCACCTCGACAGTGCGAATATCTTGCCAGTCATAGGCTGAAACATGATAGGTGGGGGAGAACATGTCCACAACGTCTTGAGCTGACTGGCTGTGGTTTTCGGCGTTACATTCCTCCCAGTCCAAGCTACCAACACCTTGCCCGCTATCCGCGACGACGATTTCACCTACAAATCCGTCGGGATGGTCGATAATGGCTTGAATTAGCTCTCGGAGCATATCGGTGTTCGTTCCGCCGCGGTAAGGCCACTGCGAGTTGATTTTGATTAATACCACATCATTGGCGGCGATTAGTCCACTTGGTCCTTGGTTGGTCCCGGTTGTGCTTGAGCGGTAGAAGAGTAAGCCCTCTGAGCCCATAAGGTTAATCAGTTCGTTGATGTGTGAGTATAGTCGACCATTGGTCACAAAGATATCCGATGCGGGAGCCGACACCGCATCTTGGGGTTCCAGGGTAAGTTGTACATCGCCCGGTAAGAAGTTGGAGTCTGGCTGTTGCATGAAAATCCAGACGAGCCCGACACCGATGAAAGCACTGGGAACCACAATGAGTAATGCAAGAATCGCTTTCCAGTGTCGAAAGAAGAACCCTTTCGTTTGGCTGACGAGATTAGAGAGGGAAGGCCACTTGAAACCGAATAAAGCTGGCGTGGCTGCAATAGGAACCAAGGCGTTTAGAGACGCAGATACGTGGTCGATAGCCGCTCGCTGACACGGATATGTGATCCGGGTAGGCTTGGTGCCAGACCGGAGAAGAAGCCAGGCAAGGCTGACCATGCTCAAGAGTAGCATACTCTTTCTTGCGAAGGCTGGCTTCTGTTTACCCCAACTGGTATAACGGAACAACGAGAACAGCGCCTGATTCGTGAGCGCAGCAAAAAGTAGATTTTGAGTAGGTGTGATTTGTGGCGTCTCCTTTGACGACTCGGACGTCAGCAACAACAACCCCTTTCAGCGTTTCAGGCCCAGAGCTAGTTGGAGTAAAAAAGGTTGATTTGGTTTTTAAAGAAGACGAAATGGGCAATAGAGTGAACTAGGGCTTTATCCTGTGCAATTCAAAGATGACCGGGTTGTAGCCGTCGGGGCAGGCGTGGGTAGCAACGCATTGGTCACGAAGCCAAGGAAACCGGGCATTATACCGCATAGCATAGACCTTCGGTAACATAGAGTAGAGCGCGCTAATGCATAGCTTGCCCTTGACCTCATCACCAGTGAAGAGCACCTCATCACCGACTTTGTGCCCTGCATGACATGTCCCTTCTTGTTTAATAACCCTGCAGAGAATCTGCCATGGAGCATCTTGAATACAATCTGAGTCAGACATGGCATTCCTAGGCTGCGGCATCCTAGAAAAGAATTAGGTACTGTCTATACAAAGCGATAACAGGAAACCAGCTTCGCATCCATCAACCTTCTAGAATGCGAGATTACCATAAAGAGGAGGCGATGACTGTAGCACGGTTATCAAGCCAGAGCTGGAGGAACCTGTGGATGTTTTCTTCAGTACGATAGATATCTGTCTGGATTGTTTTCTTTGACTTTAGCCCGTTTAGCAAGCTCTTTTCTAATAACGACTGATACACTGCAGCTGCATCAGGTATGGTTTCGGTTTCTAGTGCCTGGATCATCACCTTTGCGGCTAGACGTCCCGAGGTGGCTGCGTAAGTGATGCCCTTGCCGCTGATAGGGTCAACAAGTCCTGCTGCGTCCCCGACCGCGAGCAGCCCTCCAACACCAAAGCGGCGTCGTAAAGCAGCTGGTATCAAATGAGCAGCCTTGCGTACCAGTTTGCCACCCTCTAATTCTTCGCTGAGCAAATCAAGGAAGCTAGTAAATGACTTCGTTATGTTTCGGATAAGGGAGAGGCGACAGCCCCATCCTACACTGACAGTTTTTCTTTTCGGGAAAACCCAGCCATAGCCCATTTGCGAAACACGGTGTCCGAAGTAAAGATGGAGATGCTGGTCCCCAAAACGACGTGCGATAGTTGTTTCTCCTAGCTCTATTTCATGAGTTATTGTATGAGCTACGTCATCTGAGGTGAACCGGTTCCAGCCAAAGCAGCGCAGAATAGTGGAGGAAACACCATCTGCGGCAATTAAAGTTCGTGCCCGAAAGCGGTTGTTGGGTGTGTGTACATGGTAAGTGTCATCGTCTAGATGTGCAGCAATAACCTGCGAGTTCTCTTTCAACGTAGCCCCTGCGGTGACAGCGTTTTTAGTGAAAAAGGCATCCAAGTTAGCACGCCAGATACAAGCGCCTCGCCCCTTTTTTTCGAATACTTGATGGTCAATATGGTGAAGAACGAGGTACTCTACGTGCCGGGCTATTATGTCGTCGGGCAGTTTGAATCTGTCAACAAATTCCTGTGATACCGCGCCGCCGCACACCTTGTAGCGTGGTATGGTGTGCTTCTCTAGGAGTAGAGTAGTGAAACCCTTCGCTGCTAGCACCTCTGCGGCGATAGCCCCACCTATACCTGCACCACAAATGATTACATCCCAAACTTTCGATCTAGGCAATCCAATCAATAATCCTCAGTTTCCCATTTCTTTCTTGAACGATGGTTTTCTAGTCTGCCATTTTGAGTTTTTGGTAGGCGCTAATATTAATCAATCTTGCTATACCTCTTATTAGAGAACCCATGAACTTGTCGTGGAAAAGTTCTTATTCAGTCTCCCTTGAAGTTGAGTGTTAAGAGCCGTTTGGACTAGATGATGTCAATGGAATCCAAGAGGACGGACTCTGAGAAGGATTGGAAACAGACAGTGTATAGCTGGCTAGCCGAAGAAGGGATGTTCCGCAAAGAGGTCGACGATCCCAAGGCCACCTTTCACTTCAGCGCTAACTATCCGGTTGGTTCACCATATCAGGTTGAGCTTATCAAGCCCCGAGATATGAAGGACGGGCTCCTCGTCGTGGCTATCCTTCGAGTCGCACCTCAACATCGTCAGAAATTAACCAAGATGTCACCTGAGAAACGTAAAGATTTGATTTTCGGTTTAAAGATGAGGTTACTACAACAGCGCCCTGGCTTCTCAGTGAAAGAAAGAGATGGGGCCTGGGATGCCGCCCAATTCCAGGTTCGCCTTCTCTATGATACATTGAGCAAAACCAGGCTCATCGAAGCTATTGACGACGTGTTCAGGTGTATGCTGGTTGTCATTTGGACATTTGCAAACGCCTTCGGTTTGCCCACAAATGCACAACAGCCTGGGTTCTACGCGTAGCTAAACAAAACTGCTATCAGCACTAGCCAAGGGCATTGCTTTCGACACTTGCTTATTTTGCCCAGCGTTTGAAAGAGGTTAAGCGGATTACCAGAAAAATAGTACACAAGTGTAATCGGTATACAATAGAAGTTAGATTATCAGGGGTTTAGCGGATTAGACACATCCAAAAAAGGACACAATTGGAGGGGAGAGGGAATGGTTTTTCTAGGGAGGGATGGAGTGTCTAATCTGTCGCTGCCCCATACAGGCTTGTAGGGTTCCTGTCCCCAAGAGTAGCCCGCTGACTTTGACCTTTAAAGCTTTGTCACTTACTAAAACTCCACGATAATTAGTCACAAAAAATCCTGGTCTACAAGGTGTGTCAATCACTGCTGAATTCTGAGTTAGAGTGGCTTGGACTGCACTTGGTTAATTACTATCTGCAGAGAGATTCAGTGGCTTCGTGGAGGTGGTGAGTCTCCTCTGCTGCGTGGCCTCTTCTCAGGAGGTTTCTGGTGAGTTCCTGCCAGCTCCTCTTGAGCAGTTCTTATCGCTTCTTCAGATAATTCATCAGCTGATTGATGAGCATAGTAGGTGTCGTATACTGCCTTGTACTTGCCGCCGAGAGCTAGAAGTTCATCATGAGTTCCCTGTTCAATGAGTTCCCCTTGCTCGAATACCAGAACCCGTGAAGCATTGGCGATAGTTGTCAACCGATGGGCTATAACTACGGTTGTTCGATTAGCGAATAGCTTCTCCTGGGCTGCTTGCACGAGTGACTCCGAATAGGCGTCTAGCCTGCTAGTCGCTTCATCCAAGATGAGGATTTTTGGGTCAGCGAGCAATGTTCGGGCTATTGCTATCATCTGAACCTGACCCGCACTTAGGTTACTACCTCCTTCAGTGAGTAGTGTGTAATAACCCTTAGGAAGCACTTCGATGAATTCGTGAGCACCAATGAGTCTGCAGAGACTTTCAATCTCTTGGTTTGTTGCTGAGGGACGTCCGTAGCGAATGTTCTCCATAACGGTATCATCAAAGAGGTAAGGTTCTTGAGCGATTAGGGCGACGGTGTCATGAAGCGACTGGAGGGTCACACTTCGCAAATCCTGATCACCAATCAAGATGCGCCCCTGTTGGGGGTCATAGAACCGGTTGATAAGCGCGGCAATAGTAGTCTTGCCAGCACCAGTATGACCTACAATAGCCACCATCTCGCCTGGAGCAACTGAGAAAGTAACATGCTCCAAGACATCAACTCCGTCAACATAGGCAAAGGTCACATCTTCAAAGGCAATGCCATCACTATCAGGACTTAGTGGGATTGCCCCAGGAGCATTCGTTACGGAGGGTTCTGCTTCAAGGATATCCAAGAGCCGATCCATGGAGGCCATCGATGCCTGAAACTGGGTAGCCATTGTACTTAGGTGGAGTAAGGGGCGAAGAAAACGTTGCACAAGGATGGTTCCCAGAAACACCTGCCCAATAGTCAACACGGGGAAAGTACCAACAGCTAAGCTTCCACCAACAAAAAGAACCGCAGAAACCGCAGCAATACCGGTCGCACGAACCAACGGCTGCATCAAGGTCATAAGCATCATAAACCTGAAGCCGTAGTGGTATGCTTCTTGGTTCAATTGACTTAGTGTGGCGGCAGTTTCCTCCTCCCGGTTAAAGGCTTTGGCGATGTGGACCCCGCTCAGATTCTCCGCAATCTGACCAGACACATGACCTAACGCCCGTTGAGAAGCTAGCATTGTTCGTTGTCCAACAGTCCCAAATAAAACTACGATAAGTATCACTACAGGAAAAACGACTCCTGCTGTCAATGCTATATAAATTGATGAAGTCAACATCAGATACAATGTGGCAATTAACAAGAGTAGTTGACTGGCAAAATCGATGATGATTTGAATACCTGATCCTAGTGCATCGGCATCGGAGGTTACCCGCGAAGTGATATCGCCACTCTGTTGGGATTTATGGTACGACAAGTCGGCCTGGACTAATTGAGTGTATACGTCTTGCTGCAATGCTTGTACAAAACCAGCTTGGGCTCCTGATAAGGTCCAAGTATAAAGTGAGTTCAGTAGCCAGCCTGCGAGTCTGAGTACGACATATATTACGCCTAGCAGGAATAATCCGCTAAAGAAACTCCCCGGTGTGAGTACAAAGTCGATTCCCCATGAGAGGATCAGAGGATCGATTGAGGAAAATATCGTAGCAAGAAGCACAAACACGGCAGCAACAACGATTACCTTCCGGAATCTACCGAGATATGAGAGTGTCCTACCTAACAGGGTGAGGAGGGGTCGACTGCGCTTCTGCTTCTCGCGAGATAATGCTGCGGGTCCCCCGCGACGTCGCATACCCATTAGCGAGCACCTCCACTTCTTGTTGACTGCTTCACATGTTGTAGAGCTCCAGGCAATCGTTCGAAGATGCGCTGATAGTGGTCAGAGGACTCTAGGAGTTCTTGGTGGGTCCCAATTGCTACAAGGCGTCCTTTGTCGACGATGATAATCAAATCTGATTCGAGGAGGGTTCTAAGTCGCTGGGTGACCGTAATACTTGTGCGCCCACGCATTACCTCGTCAAGCGCTTTTCTCAGGAAAAATTCAGTTTGTGCGTCAATTGCGCTTACTGAGTCATCTAAGAGAAGGATTCGTGGATTTTGAAGTAGTGTACGGGCAATAGCTAGACGTTGCCGCTGCCCTCCACTCAAAGTCATCCCTCTTTCTCCAACTATTGTCTCGTAGCCTTGCGGGAGCTTTTCTATGAATTCATGGGCTTGTGCCTTTTGGGCTGCTTCGATAATTTCTTCTTCACATGCACCTACACCTCCGAAGGCAATATTATCTTTGACGCTCCTCCGGAAGAGAAAGATATCTTGCTCAACTAATCCAACGGCCGCTCGGACATCACGTGTGTGGACCCCGCGGAGATCCACTCCTCCAATGAGAATCTTACCTTGTGTAGGATCATATAATCTGAGCAACAACTTCAAGATAGTACTTTTCCCTCCGCCAGGTCCACCAATCAATGCAACCCTTGTCCCTCCTGGTATGGTGAAGTTTAACTTTCGTAGCGCATAAGAATCGTTTTCACCATCATTTGAGGTGTATCTAAAAGAGACCTCTTTGAATACGATATCTTGGCTCCAATCAACATCTGCTGAATGCTCCGGCTCCTGAAGCGGGTCCTCCCAACTTAGTAGCTTCACAATGCGTTGGGCGTTGATATTAGCCCCACGAAGAACAAGGAGGAAGCGTGGTAACATGAAACTGAACGCGTCAAATGAGGTTAGAAGACCAAGTACTCGAACGAGCGTGCTCACGTGGTATATACCAAGCAACACGTAGTATGCGACGTAAATCAAGGAAATGAAAGTGATGGCAGTCATTATTAGATGAGGAATGTAGAATGATGCTAGCCTAGCTTCACGGGTTTGCAGGCGTTGGTACTCCTTTGACGCCTCCTCGAACTTGTTCTCCTCGTATTCCTCGGTGCCGAAAGCTCTGACAACCTCAATTCCTCGAAAAACTTCTTGGCTGATGGCTGTGATTACTTCATTTTGTTCGGATCTCGCTCGCCGCACGGGCTCCACTTTTTTTGCATAGCGGTAGGCAAAGAATAGGTAGAGGGGTGCCCCAAAGAGCATCAGGAGCCCCAACATCCAGTCAATAATCGCAAGAAAAATAGAGGTGATTATGAGGGATCCCAGCGACATAATCATGCTTCTCAAGGCTGGGTTCAAGGAGAATCGAACCCAACGTACATCCTGCATCGCTATGGCTAACAATTGCTTGCTATCCACTTGGTCATGAAAGGTCATACTGTTTTCTTGGATGATCTCAAAGAATTCTTGGCGCGCATCTCGTTCCCATCTAAGCGTCATGATAGCAAACGCATAACCGACAGCAAGGATTGTGACAAAGAGCGCACCAGCAACTCCCAAAATTAGTAGGCAATAGTAAACAAATGTTGGTGTTAAACCCAGGCCATTGTCAATAGCATACTGTAATGCGTCAGTTGCATCGCCCAGAAACCAGCTTGGAAGAACTGTGAGCAGCGCGGCGAACAGGGCTAGTCCTCCTGCTAGGAGGGTCAGTCCCTTGTACCGACTAAGCGCTGAAAGCTGATAACGTGTTCCGCTTTTGTACCTTTGCTGTGTCAAACTGTAATCTCCTAGCCTTTAGAGGGGCTGCTATTGTCTTTTAACGAGTTCTCCTTTGATAGCTCGGAAACCGATATATCAAGATAGCTCGGAAACCGATGTATTCATATTTAAAAATTATGCTCACACTACCCAACATTAATCACCAAATACCAGCCAACGAACCAGAGGAGAATGTCAGCACACTTCCTTTCACACTAACCTTGTATTCACAGCAGAAATTTTGTGTCCATTGCGAATTTTGTGTTCGTTGCGATACGATAACGGAATTCCAAGACACGTGGTTAGGGGTTTCTAAATAGGTAGATAGCCCACCCTAGAGTTTCTCTTCCCCAGCGTATGTAATTCTCTTTGCTCCGCTGGCTTCGCTCTATTAGCTCTGGGTTATCGGGGTCGTCTGGGTGGGCCC
>JABXGV010000299.1 GCA_016550485.1 archaeon | reverse complement strand
GCAACCAATTAGAACAACTGACTCTCGCTGCATACCTTCATTCACTCCATTGGTTTTGGAGAAAGGTGTATATCATTTTTCGGTGATGGGAAGTTTTCCCTGTTCAAGTTGTTCTACAAGGAGTAGTAGTTCCTCCTCTGCCTTCTTCATTATTGCCTTGCCCTTTTCTGCAGTGGCGCCTTCGGGTTCTCCGTACACACCACGGGGCAGCAGTTCCTCTCGGTGTGAGGCTGAAACCACCCTAAAGGCTGTTCGTACACGAGCCCCTTTAGCTACCTTCATATCAACAAGGTCAGGGCGTACAGCTAACACCTCAGATGTTTCATCCTCTCCGGCATGACCTTCAGGTGATTCAAGGACCTGCGCTCTTACGCTTTTGGCTAGATCACTCCACCAGTCGACGATTATTACTGTGCCGTCAGTTCCTTCGGTTGCTTCTTCGGCTGCCTGACGGAGCAAAGGAGTATTGAGACCATGCCCGTTTAAGGCAAGGATGAACCTAAAGCCATGACGGAACACTGCCTTCATGACATCATGGTACACCATCAAGAGCGTTCCTGCCCGAAGAGAGACAGTGCCTTTGAATACGTCCATGGGCCAGCTCTCGCCAAAGGGAATCGGCGGGAGCACCAGAGCCTTCGTCTTTTGGGCAATTCGTTCTGCGAGGAAGGTCGGTAGAATGAGATCACAGCCCAGGGGTAAATGGTCACCATGGGCTTCTATTGAACCGGTGACCATTACTGCAACCTTGGTTTCCTTGGCTTTTCTTTCAAAACTAGCCAGAGTTTGTTCGGACCATTGTGGCATATCTCCATCCAACCTACTATGCTAAGCTAATGTGGGTTGTGACTAAGCAGGAATAAAATTTACTGCTTAATCGAACACGCCCATCAACTACTAAGCGAGGAAGCCTGTGTGGTGACTAGCTTGCTAGGTATGTTAGTCGTCCTCGTCTTCTTCTTCGAGGGCTTCTTCGTCCTCGTCTGTGAGGTCTTCTTTTTCGATTCCTAATTTTTCCATTAGTTCGTCGAGTTCTTCTTCGCTTAGCTCATCTATGGGCTTGCCAGCTTCTCGTTCGATGATGATGACGTGGCGTCGGTGCAGCCGCCATGGAGCCACAGCTCCTGGGGGAGCGAACAGCCAGTAGGCTCCTCGCCGTACTCTTCTAAAATGTCTACGTACTCGTCTACGATGACGACGGACTCGGCGACGATGTCGGCGAATCCTTCTTACTCTTGGTCGTGGGCACAAGTTGTTGAACCTCCCCTTGTATGGGGATAATAGTATATTCTACGGATTACTCATTTAATTTTATGGGGAGTACTTGGGATGTTAATCGTGAAACTTTGTTCCTGGTAAATCACTGGCATCTATTAACAGAGGTTGAGGTTTATTTGTCTAGTAATCGTTTTTCGCCGCTGATTTCCTTGATGGCAGTGATGTCTTGGGTGACTTCCAGAACTCCTAGGTATTCACCGGTTTTACTACGAACTGGGAAGTACCGGATGTAGACTAGGCGACCCTTCAGGTTAATCCAGAACTCTGCTACATCGCGGGTGCCCTCCTTGAATTCCTTCACGATTTGATCGACAACATGTACGCTCTTAGGCGGATGGCATTTCTGGACTTTTCGACCTATCACGGCTTTGGAGCGTTTAAAGATGCGGTCCTGTGACTGGCTGAAGTAGCGAACAGTGTCCTCTCGGTCAACGAAGGTGATATCTACAGGGAGCGTGTTGAAAATCGCCTCAATAACCTCTGGTGCTAATTGTCCTGTCTCAAAGGGTATCATATTATCTGAGTTCGCCTGATAGAGTATAAGGAGTTTGGAGTTACAGATGGGTTGCAATCTCCAACAGTTAGCCTTGTCAGAGTGAGGCCAGTTGGTAGGTGATTCGGATACGCTCCTTTCCCTTGCTTTTCCTCTTGGTGATTGTAAGCTGCTTTAGTTCACCTGTGGAGCGGACATGGGTTCCAGCGCAGGGGTAAGCGTCGAAGTTGCCGATACGGACCATGCGGAGGCGTTTGATGGAGGTGGGAAGTCGTGAGAGGTCAGCGCGGTCTGGTCCCATCTCCTTCTCCAGCTCAGCGCGGTCGATGAAGGCAATGGTGACCAGGTGGTCTTCTTGGATGAGCCGGTTGGCTTCGGCTTCGATGACCGGGAGTTCGTCTGACTGGAAGGTGGCGGGAGCGAAGTCGATGTGGGAGGCGTCGGCATGAACTTGGTTTCCGGCTGTCCGTGCCCTATATTTGTCAAAAATTATTCTGCTGAGGAGGTGTTGGGCTGTATGGTTTCGCATATGGGCGTATCGTCTGTCCCAGTCTAGCTTCAGGGTTACCTCCTCCTCCTTAGAGGGGAGTGGTCCCTCCAAGTAGTGGTAAACCTGATTGCCCTGTTTTGCTACATGTATTACCGTCGAAGAGCCTAATGCTGAGTCGATCCTGCCCTTATCACTTGGTTGCCCGCCGCCTTCAGGATAAAATATGGTTCCATCGAGGGTGACGCTGTTTCGGGCCGCATTGGCTTCTAGGACGGTTACTTCAGCTTCTTTCAGGTAACTATCCTCCAAATAGATTAGCTCAGTTTTCGTCATTCGTCATCACGCCATTTCCCAAATTTTATGAATTGTCTGCTGGTGATTTTTTCCGGTGTAATGAGGACTATTCGGACATCTTTCATTTCCTGTTGAGGGTTCCGAGGGGGCTTGTTGATGTAGTCAGCGAATGCCTCTGGGACCCGGTATTTGTTAATGAGAGCTTGAAGGTAGGGAATTTTCTCCGCATTGTCTTTTAGTATTTCTGCTTTCCCGTAAATGAGCACTGATTTGTACATGGAACCATCGGAGAGTGATTCATCAACTTCAAAGCAGATTTTTGGGTTGGACTGTAGCGCATTCATTTTCTGGCCTGCGCTGCAGGCATGAATGGCTATCTTGCCATCTGTGTAAGCGAATCCTACTGGAATGATGTAGGGGTCTCCCTTGTAGATTATTCCTAGGCGACCGGTACGGGCACAGGTGAGGAACTGGTCGATTTCTGCTGGTGTCATTTCTTTGTGAGGAGACATCGTGTAGGAGCACCTGCCGATACGAGCTACTCCCTCATCCCTTAAAGCTAACGCCTCACCACACCAAGGTTTTATCCGACATTTTAGAGAAATCAGATAGCTAGAAGTGTTCTATTGGGTGGTTACATCAGTTATATACGTTAGTCAAGTGAACATCCAAATATAAGGCTCCTGTGAGTTCACAGTAAGGACTAAGTGAATCGGATGCCAGTGTTGATGGCTTATGAATACGTGTTCCCCGGGTTTGAAATCGTACTCGGAGAAAGCGATGACCTAATGGTGAAAAGCGAATTTGTCCCGGGATTAAAAGGTGGTATTTGGAATCTATGGTTTAACGTCACCCTGAATGATGATCCGAACTCCTGGGATGATGAAATCCGGGCATTGAACCAGATGCAGTCTCAGCTTGGGCCATTAACTGAGGATGTCCGGTTAATCCGCGCACAGATGGCGGAGTTTTGTCGACGCCACCCTACCTTTCCTACCAGCATTGATACATTAGTTTCCCAGATTGCCATTCAGAGGTTTACTCAACCGCTTAAGCTAGGATGTGAAGGTCGAGGCTTACTTGAAGCCTTAGGATACCATGATTTAGCACATGAGACTAGATTTCGGGGCGTGATTTTGTCGACCTTCCGGCATTCTCTTCTCCGCTGGTTAACAGATACAGAGCCGGAAACGCCAGGTGACTTGATGGTTTACGGCTTCCTAGGAGATCACACACCAGAGAAGAATCAAGTCGTGGATCGTTTAGTTGAGTTAATCGAAGAGGGACCACCCACCGCAGTTGCCCTTCGAACCTTGGCACTCGAAGAATGCAGGAAGAAGAACGTAACGCCGTTTTGGCCCAATTGTTTTAACTCCGCATGTTGGCCCGATGGAGTGAAATGGAATGGTAGGCTGTGCTGCTACTTCAAGTTCCTGCAGGCTAGCTTGTTATGCGTAGGAATGAATGGAACTGAGCAGGCGATGCGGAATCGCTTTCATCGTTTCATAGAAGAACACATCTTGGCATATGCGTGGGGCTTGAATACTTGGCTTAATCAGGATTTGATGGTCGGTCCTTCATGGATTGACGAGTATCAGTTTGTTTCTCATGAGAGGGCCCAACGAATTACATCCTACATTCATTCGACGCTTAAAGAGCAACAGACAGTGAAGATGTGGCTAGTTGGATGTCTGTTAAAGACGCTGAAAGACAATCAACGCAAGCAAAATCAAGGG
>JABXGV010000298.1 GCA_016550485.1 archaeon | reverse complement strand
GGTACAGGTCCAACTGATCTAAATATAGTGAGGGGTCATCCATCATATCTAGTATGGATGGGTAGAGTCCTTCTGTATTTAGCATTGAATAGCCTGTTGGGATGGTAAGACTCACGATTTGGAATCCTGCAACAATCTGATAATTGTACGGTGACACATACACTGAGCCGACAAATACATTGAAAGGAAACTGGGTGAACCCACACCACGCGTATAGAACACCATTGAGAGGCTCGGTAAACATAGCCATGAAACCCCCCGAGATATAGGCAGGAACTACTGTGGCTAGAAGACTGGTAAGACCTTCAAGAAATGCCATAGCAACCGCAAAGATTGCAGTTATCAAGACGGAGCGATGCCCGAAACGCACCGAAGACTTGATTGTAGAGTAAAAAAACGGGGTTATTAACGCAGAGAACAACATGCTATACATCCCTCAGGTAACGTATCAATATTAACCAATATAACTTATACTCTGCTTATATCCATGGTGAAGCGGCACAATCCTTTTTTGGTGAACTGTCTAAGGGGTATGTATGAAGTTGAGGGATGCAATCATCTCGGGGTTGAATCTTGTTCGGTTACGTGGAGATAACCGACTGCGTCATTTAGTGTTTAAGTTGACAGGCATAGCCCCAGTATCGACTGATGTACAATCGCATCTGGTAGAGTTGGGCGTGAAGGTGGGATTGTCCCCGGCTGAGGTGAAAGCTGCCACAGAAGTACTACCGGAGACAGTCAAACCACTACCGCGATGGATGGCATGGTTAATCTTTACGGGGGCACTTGTCCTAGGAGTTACCATTAGTGCGGTATGGCTGAATTTTGTGCGCTACTCAACGTACATCCCTGGCACACGATATGGTGCTCTTAGCCCGAAGGATTTCAGCGAATAGAGTAGAGAGTTGCTCTGTAAGCCTTGGTTGTGGGAGCAGAAGCTTCGTTGATGAGGCTAGAAGCCTTGCATGAGTGGCTGGTACTGTTTGAAGAGGAATCTGGAGATAACGTATCGCTGAATTTGGGATGTGCCCTCGTATATCTGGTAGAGTTTGGCGTCGCGGAAGAGTTTCTGGATTGGGTATTGTTCGAGATAGCCTTTGCCGCCATAGATTTGTAGGGCATCGGTGACAATGCGCATGGCGTCTTCAGCGCCGACAAGCTTGGCACAGCTTGAGGCGACGTTGGAGGTGTGTTGGTCAGCTTGTTGGTCGACTAGCCATGCTGCCCTCCACGTCAGTAACCGCATGGCTTCGATTCGAGCATACATGTCGGCAATCATTTCTTGGATGGCTTGGAAGCTGGAGATTGTATGTTCAAAGGCTTCCCGTTGTTTGGCGTAGTTGATGGCGTATTCCATTGCCGAACGGGCAAGACCCGTAGCCATGGCACCTATCGCTGGGCGGGTGTAAACGAAAGTCATCATGGCGAGCATAAACCCTATGCCCTCGCCGCCAAGGAGGTTCTCGGCAGGAACCCTCGCATTACGTAAAATGATGGCTGCTGTGTCCGAGGCACGATGCCCCAGCTTCTTCAAGGGTTTACCGGTGGAGAGCCCCTCTGTGTCGCGTGGAACAATGAAGGCGCATAACCCCTCATGGCGCTTGGTCCCCTTTAAGCGAGCAAAGATCACATAGAGATCGGCGAAGTTACCATTGGTAATCCAGAATTTATTCCCATTGAGGATGTAGTGGTCGCCATCCCGTTCGCAGGTGGTTTTAATCCCTGCCACATCAGAACCCATGCCAGGTTCACTTGTTGCAAAGGAAGCCAATCTTAGCTCCTTTGTAAGGAAAGGCAGCCACTTCTCTTTCTGCGCCTTACTCCCACCAATGACTATGGGTGCAGCGCCCAAATCGTTCACGTAGATTGAGGTGGTCATACCTGCACAGGCAGCTGCCATCTCTTCTACAACCAGCACCGAATCCAGTGAGCTTTTACCTGGACCACCATATTCCGTTGGTATTCCGAGATTCATGAGGCCCAACTTGTGGGCTTTCTCGATGACTTCGCGGGGGAACTCGCCATTCTGGTCATAGTGACTGGATACGGGAAGTACTTCTTCGAGAGCGAATTTCCGTGCTTTTTCTCTAAGCCTAGTTTGTTCATCTGTGAGTTGAAACCCAATCAAGATTGATATCCTCCTTTACAGCATACGCCTCCTGCCGGTATTTCAGTGAACCCCTCTTGCTATGGCAGACAGTACTTACCTGATGCGACATTGTTTTAGGTTGATGTGTCCTTATCGTGCTGGCTTTCCGATGAGTTGAGAGCAATGCCAGAGAAAGTTCACCCAACTGAAGCTGCAGATGACAGCCTCTTCGAAGGCACACCAGCTCCAAAGTCGACGCGGGTTCTTACAGCAAGAGGGACATGTCTAGCGATTTTTCTCAACATCGTATACACCTTAATCAATGCCTATCTTGGGCTAAACTTTGGGATGGGACTGGGCTTTGGGATTATTACCGTGCTCGTCGCGTATGTCCTATTTCACAGCAGAGGTGAGGGCAGCAACCGCCAAGAAATCACCACCGCGATGGTTGCCTCAACTGGCTTCACGATGTACTACTTGCTATCGCTTTCCATCTTTATACAAGCTGAAGGGCATGCCGTGTTACCGTGGTGGCTTGTTCCCTCCCAAGATATTCTCCTCCACGGTAGTCCGCTTGACCCCGCCTGGATTGTCCCGATTATATTCCATTTTGTATTTGTAATTGCTGGAACCTTATTGGCGATTGTCATTGCTTTAGCTATCAGTGACCTGGTTCTTGCGCGGAAGAAATCAACATTCCCCTTCTACTTAGCGAGCGCGGTGACCATCGATACCTGCTTCCAGTCAGAAAAGGAAACACGGTTTATGTTCAAATGGCTGGGTATTGGCGTCCTCTTGACCTCTATTCAAGGCGCGATCCATCTTTTAATCAGACCATTCGGATTCGATGCAAATCTTGTAGATTTTACGCCCCTGTTGCCTAACGGGTTTGCTCTTGGTCTCATGTTGAACATCAGCTTAATGGCTGTCAGTTACATAATCGATCCGAAAGTATCTGTGACCATGCTGTTTGCAGGTATTGCGACCTATCTTGTTATTGCCCCAATCCTGACTGCAACAGGACTGTTTATTCCTCCTGCTACTCCCACAAGCATGCAATTTTGGTATACATTACTTTTGGATTTCTCCATTAGTCCAGCTCTGGGTGTTATGTTGATTAGTGGCTTCATCGTCCTTGGTATCACTAAGCTCAAAGGCCGCCGTCAACAAAAGGAACAAAACACCACACCAGAGCCTGAACCCTCAATCCGTGATAGTCTAGGTTTTGGTGAATATTTTAAGGGACTTTTCAGTGGATTATCAAAAAACCGGTGGCTTGGTATTTCAGCAATAGTACTTGTCTCCTTTTTTGTCCTACTCACTTTAGTTGTCGATATATTCACACCTTTTCCTTTCTGGATCAGCATGGTTCTCGCGCTTGCCTTAATGATACCCGTTGCTATAATTGATGTTTTTATTCTCATCAAGTTTGTCGGCGAAGCAGGAATCGGTATGGGAATTCAACGAATCGCCTTCTATGAGATACCCCTCGCTACGGCTGGACTGAAAGGATACCTGCCCTTCCTTGCGTACCCTAGAATAAACCCCTTCGGAACCACAGACCTTATCGGGAACCTGAAAATCGGGGGAATCACAGGAACGCCAAAACGAGCCATTCTCACAGCCCAACTCCTGAAGATTCTCCCAGGCAGCATCACCAGCATCGTCTTTGTGTTGGCTGCCTGGTATTTCATCGGTTTCCCCACCGACACGTTTCCAGGGGGCGGTTTAATCATGAGTTTTGGTATTGTTTCCCTCTTTGCCACATTGGGGGGAGCCGGCATGGGACTCAACTTTGTGACCTTCCTTGGCGGGGGTCTGTCAATCGGTATTCTCGCCGCCTTTCTCCCAATATCTTCTCTCGGTGTTGCCCTTGCGATGTTTCTGCCACCCACCTACTTCATTCCCTTTTCCCTTGGAGGCATTGTTCGCCTTATTACCGATCGTAAACTCGGTAAGAAGTGGTTCCAGGAACGTGGGCAAATCATCGCCATCGGCTTCATCGCAGGAGCTGCCATCACACAGGTTATAATGTCATTCCTCTAAGAACGAAGATGTGGAGTTTCATGTTATCTAAAGAAGAAACGGTACAGTTGTCGGCTCAGTACGCTGAGAAGGGCTTCTTGTGCTCTGAAGCTGTGCTACTGGCCCTAAGCAAATGCTTAGAAATATCCAGTGACATTATTCCTCGAATTGCCACCGGTCTTGGTGGAGGAATTGGACGCGTCGGTGAAGTCTGTGGTGCACTTACAGGGGGTGTGCTGGGACTCGGACTGAAGTTCGGTCGAACCGAAGTGAGCGCTGAACCGCTAGCGC
>JABXGV010000297.1 GCA_016550485.1 archaeon | reverse complement strand
GCCTCCACCCAAAACCTGAACCATCTGCTTCTTTCCCGAATGCAGTTTGGCCGATAAGCTAGACTCTGTGTTCGAAATTACGCGATTCGTTAGTAGCCAGAAAAGTATTAAAAATTTTGAGAGTATAAAGTCAGTGTGGTAGTTCCTTGAAAAGGGAACCACCAAGGGGATATCACAGAGTGTTATGCTATAACGAAGCTAAAGGGTCGAACCTGTGAACCCTAACACTACTGCTAAGGTACAGGCTAGGTGAGAATGGCAGATGGCAAGAGACGAATCAATAACGGGCGCTGTAGCTAGTCGATCATTGCCCATGGTCGCACTTTCTGTAGTGATTGCATTCCTTGTTGTGCCTGTTAGTGAGTCGCCATATGCGTGGATTGCATTACATTCCCTCGTCGCGTTTCTAGCCATTATTGCTACAGCCACAGCTATTATTCGAAACCTCCACTCCTCCTCTTTGGGTAACTGGCTCTTTAGCGCTGGATTATTTTTCATCGTCTTTCGGCATCTCGCAGCTGCAATTGAAGATTTCATCGTAGTATATGGGGCTGGAATTCTCGAAGTTGGCGAAGAGGTCCTAGCGATACCTTTAGAAAGCGTCACAATCGGATTACTCTTTCTTGCAAGCGAGATAGCTTATCGACGACCCACACGGCTTTCGAACCGCACGTATGCAATCATATGCGCTGGAGCCGTTGTAATCTCGTTTTATGCGTATCTAGTGCTTTATTCGTGGGTTTTCTTTCAGCTCGATATCGGGACTGCCTTAACAATAACTGAAGGAGTGGGAATCATTGCAATAGGTGTATTCCTAGCTTCTGGATTACTTGCACTGCACGATAAACAGACCCGAACTCGAGTTGAAGTGGCTAGACATCTTACAATCTATTTATTATTGGGAGTAGTGTGTATTGCCCTGCTGCTTTCGTTACTATATCCTTCTTCTCTTTGGACGACTGCGCCTTGCCTTCAAGTGATTGTGTTATTTCAAATCATTGTTACTGTTGTGCTGCCCATTGTCAGTGGGATGCAACTCAGGCTCCGTTCAGCTTACACCTTCATTTTCATCGTTGCTGTGATTGCCCTCTTACCCTTTGTTTTCGTTCTTATTGGAGAGGCGCTATTACCAGGAGTTCGTTTTTACTCCATTGAAGTTTTTCTTCTTGCCCATATTGGTGCCGCTATTCTTTCAGGGGGTATGGCAATCTTACTCTATGCCTATTCCAAACGCCAGTTATCGCAGGTTCATTTCCCTCTGATATTCTTGTTTGCTTCTTGGACGACCGTTGAGATTGGGTTGATTGTTACTACACTGGTCCGGTTACCAATCACTCTCAACCAGACCCTTGTACCCTATGTGACAGGAGGCTTTGCCTCGTTGTTCCTACTGATGTGGATTATTCGCCGTCTCCGACAACCTAGGGAGGCTACCAAGCCACAGCGGTTGTTGTTAAAGAGTTGTTTGGGTATTGCGGCGATTGTGGGGATAATCTGGGTGGGTGAAATAATGCAGCTATCCCTCCATTCGGTAACCACCGCTGTGGTGGGAAACCCTCTAGACCGGATTATCCTGATGAGCTTCAATCTTGTGCTCATGTTCCTGTTCACGTTTACTGCTTTTCTCATGCTCGAGCGCTTCCGGTCAAGAATTACGGTTGAAACCCTCGCGCTTGGCTTTCTTACCCTCTGGATTCTCCCCAGTCTAATAAGGAGCATTACCCGGCAATGGACCGTGGGCTGGTGGGTCGGTGAATTTCTCCTACTAGCAGGGCTACTCTTCGGTCCTGTGATTCTAGGAATCGCGTATCTTGATGTCCTAGGGCGTGCTGATGATTTGCGGCGGCAAGCTAGCTTGTACGCAGATCTTCTCATTCATGATATCGGTAATTTCCATCAGATCATCCAAAGCTCCATTGACCTATTGGATAGTGAGGGAGTAACCCCGGAGATGGAGAAGGAGGCGATGCGACACGCCCGCGCAGGGCTGCTTAGGGCCCACTATCTGGTCCAGAATGTCCGCCAGCTTGCCCGGATTATTGAAACCCAAGAGGACATGTGTGTGCCTGTGAATCTGATTGACAGCATCGAGAATGCCTTTGCCCAAGCGGTGTTGGTGACACAAGCTAGGGATGTCAAGTTCCACATAGACGGTCCTGAAGGGAGCTGCTATGTGTTAGCGACGGATTTACTCAAGGACCTCTTCTTCAACCTTCTCAGAAACTCTATCGAATATTCTCCTGATGAGAAACGGATTCTTGTCAAGATACGTCCTGCTGAATCTGAGGATAAAGCCTGGTGGGAAATCCGAATAATCGATTATGGGCGTGGCATAGAACCTGAACTGAAGCCCAGGCTCTTCGAAAGGTTTCTTGAAGGGGCACAAGGCACAGGGCTTGGTCTTTCTGTGGTGTGGGCTCTAGCTAAAGCTTTTAGCGGCTCGGTCACTGTTGAGGACCGCGTTCCAGGAGACTACAGGCAGGGCTCCGTGTTCATTGTGACCCTCCAAGCAGCAAAAAGGAAAGGCTAGCAATTGAAGTGGCCCAGCCTTCGAATTCCAGTATGGTGCACTTACTCAGGAGGGTTCTTCACGGTACCGTTTCAGGAATCTTCGCCATACTAGTCGCTGGAGTACCCAGGCAAGGAGGGTGCCTGCGCCTAGCCAGTAGATTCCGATGAGCGGACACAGAACAAGTAGGAGGATAAAGTTGGAGAGATCGCTTAGTAGAGGGAGATAGAACAAGGGCGTTAACACCACCATATACAGCTCTGATGGCCTGGTGAGGGCGGGGAGGCTGGGTCGGGAGAGGTCACGGTTCAACAAGTCAACGGCAGCAGCGGTGGTGGAATTCACGCCATAAATGTTGTAGGCACCCGGTGATGAAATGAGCTGGACGAAGCAGCTGGCGGGTACATGGGAACTCCCAATAGCGGTGAAGCGGTACACTGTGATTTCAAGTATATCCTCTCTGGGTGGGGGTGGGGGCGGCGCGGTCACAAGAGGAATGATCTGGAGCTGGTACCCACCCTCTGCAAGGCCAGCTGTCGGTACCAATTGGCTGTAGTAGTTGCCCCCGATACTGGTTAAGGACTGGGGGGCCATGAAATGGGGAATACTGTAATTGTGGAACCGGTAGTCGACTCCGACGAGGGGTTGTTTGGCAAAGACGGTGATGTTGAGGAAGTCATCAAAGAAGTCAGAGCTCCCCACGGTTTCCAGCCTGACCAAGTCATTTTCTGGTGCTGTGAAACTCCATGTGCCCATATTAGGACCAGGTGTGATCACATAGTAGGTGGGACGACTGGTCTGGGTTTCCTCGTTGTACATGGTGTAGGCGCACTGGGAGGGCCAGCTGCTGCTCCCACCTTCTGAGGCTGCCTCATACCAGGTTCGCGAGGTTATCATGTATTCTAGGCCATGAGGGGCGTAAAGCTTCACGTTAGCGGGGAGGGTACCCTGCATCGCCGCGATACTGGCCAGGTCCTGCGGAGACGCTGAGGGACGGACCCGCATCGCAGCGGTCATGCTAAACCGGGGGGCTGCCACCCAGAGCATCCCAGCGAGCACGACCACGATAATGCCCAGGGCTACTGCCTGCTTAGCATGGCGGCGCTGCAGTACCTGGCTTCGGGTCCTAGCAACGCGTTCAGTGAGTCCATCCGCGAGCCAGACCAAGCCTAGGCTGAGAACGATGTAAGCTGGCACAAAGTACATGTCCCGGAACCGCCAACTCCAAGTGCCCACCGCTAGACCAACGATGATGCAGCTGAATTGCAGGGAGAGAGCAGCCCTGTCACCCGGCGTATTCCGAACAATGCACACCAGCGTTCCAAGACAGATTAGAAGTAGGACCCCGAGCTGGAGCCAAAGATCCCAGTCCATGGGATTTGGTGGGAGCCGGGAGATAAAGAAGTGCAGGAGGCTCACCATGCCCGACCAATCGAAGGTACTGGAGTAGCCACTGGCTTTCTCTAGCGAGCTAGAAGTGTACCAGGTGTCTGCGGCCGGGATCAGCAGATCAGCTGCAACATAGATGCCCAAGAAGAGAACGCCCCCTACGATCAGGGGGAGTGCTACCTCAAGGAGGGCTTTGCGCCACTCCCGCTGCCACAGCCACTTGAGGAACTCATAACCCGCGAAGACAAGCAGGGCTGCTATGAGGAGAACAGCAGTCATCAGGTGGCTCAGAGTGCAGAGGGTGCCGGCAATGAAGAAACCTACGAGGTCGCTCCACCTCCGCTCCCCGGATATGTAGCGGTAGAAGAATGCCAGGGCGAAGGGCACAAAGGCCAAGGCTGCCTCGTTCTTCACCAGGCTCGTGACGGCCTGGAACTGGCTCACATCGACCAGGCAGAGGGCCCCAGCGACGAGCCCGGCACGCCAGTCACTCTTGGTGAAGGACCGGGCGGCAAAGTAGACGCCCACGTTCAGGAGCCCAGCATAGAAGGCGGAGGTGAGCTTGACGCCAAAGACGATGTCCCTAAACAACACAGCGAAGCCTGCGGCTGTTGCGAAGGAGACTATCGGGGCATCGTAGTAGAGGTACCCCCCATTGATCAGGGTGTACACGTTGATGGTGTAGTAGGCACCGTCTAAGCCCACTTCGAGAGGGAACCGGAGCATCGCCATCATCCTGACGGCCACCGTAACGGAGAACAAAACAAGGCAAATCACAATATCGAGTCGATGTTGCTTCAGCCAGCGGGCGATCTTGCTAAGATAGGAGGTTATCTGGTGTGCCATACGCATTCACCCAAGACAACAGGATAGAGTGTATGGATTGGCTTTCACTCTTATAGTTAACCAACCCTCAACCAGAAGGGCATCTCATGTTGAGGTTTTCTCCCAGTCTTAATTTTTGATAGTGTGTAGCGATTCGTAGGTTTGATATTTGTATTCAATCAGTCTGAGTGTTCCCTCTCGTGTCATGTTTTAGGAGTGCCTGATGCTGAAGGGGATAATATTTTTAGGCAAGCCTAACAAGGTATTTTAGCCGAGGCTAAACCTTGGTGGTGCAGATGTGCAACGAGCTAGCCTTCCGATTCATCTTCTTGACACTCCTACTCCTCACACTAGGTCTTCGGCTGTACTACAAACAGAGGAGTAACACCCACCTCACACGGGGTGTCTCTCCTCACCGATGGAAAGCCCTAGCACACACCGAAGGAAAAGGACGGACCATCCTCTGGGCTTTGGGCATGGGGCTCACCTGGATCGCGATGATCCTCTACCTCGTTGCCCTCCCGCAGCTCAGCTGGACTCAGCTGCCTTTCCCGGAATGGCTACGGTGGCTCGGCGTGAGCCTCTGCCTTGGTGCTATCCCCTTCCTAGTCTGGGTCCATCGCACCCTGGGTAAACACTGGAAGACCACCCTGAAAGTCGCACAGGACCATTCACTGGTCACCTCAGGTCCTTATCGTCGGGTGCGCCACCCCATGTACACGGTCCTCATCACCTTCAATATCGGCCTCAGCCTCATTTCCGCTAACCTTTTTGTGGTCATCGGATTTCTGCTTCTGATACTCCTGACTTTTGCCCGAATACCCCTTGAGGAACGAATGCTATTGGATCAATTCGGTGAGGAATACCGAGCCTATATGCAGCGAACCGGACGATTACTGCCACGACTTCGCCAGAAACAACCCACCCATACGCTCAGCACTGACCCAACCAGCACATAATGAAGACCCTTCCTGAGAATTCCCCTGAAGCTTACAAGGTAGATCCCTGAACACCGAAAGACTAGAACTATAATTATAACTAGACAGGGTACACACAGACTATTGGAGATGTGATAGTGTCAGATGCCAAGTCCTTAGATAAGAGAGTTTTGTTATACTCTCTGCTTGTCGTGAATCTTGTGTTCACAATAGTGAATGTTGTACTTTCATACTACTATCAGTCAGACCCAAACCCAAGTATTGGAACAATAAACCACGCATTAAACTCGATTTTAGCTCTATCGAGCATCTGGCCCATTCTAACAGCGATCTCTCTTATCGTCCTCTCGCTCTTCAAGTCAAGATTGAGCGCTAAGAGCCAACACTTGACTAATGCAGTTACTTCTACTGTCTATCCCTCAATTTCCACAGTGAAGGTTTAATCAGGGCGGGTTTCTTTGCGTGCCCGTGGCGTAATTACCTACACAAGATACTACTTAAAGAGGGTGATACCTTATCCTTGTTGAGCATGTTCCATGACATGTTCTTGGGGATGGTGTAATAGTAATGCTGGATGTATCGGCGTCGACAAAGACATTGTTCGGAAATCTCTTGTCCAGTTTAGAAATGGTAAACTTGAATCCACCAGTGTATTCACCTCCATCATTACCGCTGGGTATTTCTGGAGTCTTGTTAAGTTGGGCGTTAGGAGTCTTACTTGAAGTTGTTTTTTGGAAATTATTCGTGGTGCGGCGGATAGGGAATCCCGGTGTCTTGTTCACACTGGGTGCCTTGGCACTGATCCAGGTGGTGAGTACGCCATTATCCTTCGCAGTTTGCTTTGCTACCTATGGGATGGTAATGGGTGGTACAATCCAGAACAACTACCTCAATCAGGTATTCTTGTACGTGGACATCAGCACGAATCCTGTTGGTGTGATTGCCGGATTTCTTGTACTACCTGTGATTGTCGAGTTGGTATTGTGGCAGTACCTGATAAAACATGTTAG
>JABXGV010000296.1 GCA_016550485.1 archaeon | reverse complement strand
AGCCTAATCGGACATTTCCGAGCTGAATACCTTGGCAGAGGCATGCTCGCTGAAAGACAACAAAAACTCAACAAGCACCTACACGAATTACTAAAACTCGCAGAGATACACAACGTCGCCGTAATCACCTCAAACCAAGTCCACGCCACCCCAGACGTATTTTTCGGTCCGAGTGATCGACCGACTGGCGGACACATCGTGGCTCATGCTGCACAGACGCGTGTGTATTTGCGGAAGAGTAAGGGAGAACGCCGTATTGCGTCTTTGATTGATTCGCCGTATTTGCCAGAAGGCGAAGCGCTCTTCGTTATTGCCGCCACTGGCATTACGGATGCTTAGTCGTCTTGCTGATGCAGGTCTTTCTACGGTCCTGTCTTTGCCCTAGTTGAGGGTAGAGTGTTACGTCTGCACAGTAGTTATTAGGTGGCAGGTTGTAGTAGTGGGAGTATGTGAGACGTTGTAGTGTAACTGTTGGCGTGGAAAAAAAGATGAAGAGCCTGACTCCGTTTTTAGAAGTCGTGGGCTCTGGAGGTTTGGGGTGTTAGTAACGTCGGCGTCCTCGACTTTGGCGGCTTCGACTGCGGTCTCTACTGCCGCCGTATCCGCTGCTGCCGCCGTATCCACCGTAGGAGCGGCGAGGGCGTTCGTGTTCGGCTGCTGAGAGGTCGTTTTCAGTGTCGATGTCGCTGATAGGGACTTCGGCTTCTTCGATTTTGCCGTAGCGGCCGATGTTTAGACGAAGGTGACCTTGGAAGAGGCTCGTGTAGCCGTTTTCCAAGCGATAGGTTGTATCCACGTTCAGGGTATCAATCATGTCGTCCCAGAGGGCGAGGGTGACAATACCAGAGCTGTCGCCAGCGATGGCGTCAAGCACCTGGTGGCTTTCGCCGTCACGACGTGAAGTTACTTCACGGCTGTCTCCCTTCTCGACAATCTTGAAGGTGATGTTCAAACTTTTCATACTAGGTCGCAATTCTGCGATTGTTGCCTCAACAGGCTCTCTGTCGTAGCTCATTTTAGGTACCACTATATCTTGTGTGTTAATCAGGCGTCCAAAAAACGGGAAGGTTACTCTGGAGGATTTGCCGTTTTACCGAAAAAATCAGTCCTAGAAAACATTTCAAGTATTTGGTGCTGATATGGCTTCTGCTACAACGCGCCTATATAAACCATTGGGTCCTCTCTCTTTCCTTCCCCCCTATTGGGTTATGTATACACAGCATGTAGCAGTAGGCGAGTTTAAGATAGACTATCCTAGGAATAGGTCTAGGGTACGCTTTAGCCATTCTTCGGGATCCTTCAGTATACCTTTTACAAATGCTTCTGAGCCGCTAATCCGTAGCTTAATTGATCCGATGTGTAGCTCTATTTCAGTAGTATCGCTGGTTCCAGTCATCTACACCACTAATTTAGTTCTACCTTTGCTGATGACTTTAATAAATTGTGGAGGGTTAGTAAGCGAATATTTTACTAAGCCGGGGGTAGTGCTCCCTAAATCAGAGATAGCTTTTCTCGGCTTGTCTGCTGCTTTGGCGTTGACGGAGGCCAGCCCAGTTTCGGAGTTGGCTGAAATGTCCTATGGCATGGAAGAGGTTCTGTCTGATTGCACCGCCAATGGTGGTTTTTTCGCCCCATTGAAAGGTGAACTCGCGGTCTAAATCCTCATCTTGGAAGCTCTTTATGGCGTGTATCATGCGGTTGATTGCCCTGTTGAGATCTGCTGTATGATTATCTGAAGGCGTGAACCGCGTTGGGTCGTTAAGAAACCAGTTGCCTGCGTCTTCATAGATGGATTGGATTGTGTGGTGGAAGGTGTCCTGAACCCGGTATTCCTGGGGAGTGACGCGAAAGTCCCAGGCGTCCGCGTGGTCGATGACGTGGATGGTTTTTAGCCCGTGGTGGCGAAGATACTCCCAGAATTCAAGATACACATCGATTTTAGGCATAGCACTTTCTTTTCCCTGAAAGGAGGCTTTTAGGGTTTTGCGTCACACCCTGTGCTAGATGGTGATGGTCATCCATCTTACTCGCCCAGCATGGACGAGTTCGCGAATTCTGCGTTCAATACCTGATAGCGAAGCCTTACCAGTTTTAATGTCAATGAGGACAACTTCGGTGGGATTTCGTGTACTATAGCCAGGAAAAACAATATAGTCTATAGGAGACCCAATAAACCGGGCGTCAGCGGGCTCGAAAGGGAAAGCGGCAAGCAGTGGGGCCATTTGTTCTCCAATCTTTCCTTTAAGGACTGCACGGCTTTTTGAGAGGGTTTCCTTTCTGATGCGATCAGTTTCTTTGATGAGAAGCTCTTGAACGCGGAGTTGAACCATTCGTCGTTGGTATCGGATGTAGAGAATGAGAGCAACAATTACGAGTAGGAGAATAAATATGATGATTAACTCAATCATGTAAGTTACCTATAGGAGAGTGGCACTCAAAGTAAATAAAGTGATATACATTCAGCAGGGGGGTGCCGTTTTACAAATGTTTTTTTCGTGTTTTGGCGCGTTATCCCCATCATGCTGGTGCAGGATGGTTCTGAGCCAAAGAATTTGGTTCTGGCTTCGGTTGTTTTTCCGAGTAAGGTATCAGTGACGAATGGTTTGCTTTTAGTGGAGAGTATCCGGGCGTTTGCAGGGAAACTAGCTCAAAGCCCAATCTGGGTCTTTACCCCAGAACCCACAAACCCACTCTCCACTAGCGTTAAGAAGCGGTTTCAAACCTTGAATGTGTCCCTGTTTCCCTTCAGAATAAACCGCGGGGTTCTGCAGTTCTTCTTTGCAGGTGTAGTTCATGCTGCTGCTCTCGCAGAAAAAAGAGCTGAAAAGAGAGCAGCGCTCCTTGCCTTTTTGAACCCAAACACCCTTGTTCTTCAGGAACCGTCGGAATTCCTTTTACCTTCTGGAAAGAGCCTGGGTTTCAGACCAGTTCATCATACCCTTATTGGCTCACGTTTTGATGAGCCGCTTGATCCCTTCTGGACACAAGTCTACAACTCCTGCGGTGTCTCCGAAGGCGGCATCTTCCCCATGATAACCCATGTGGATGCAGTGAAAATCCGACCGTATTTCAATGCTGGTTTCATAATCACTCGCCCTGAAAAGGGAATCTTCGAGGCTTGGCGTGACACCTTCTTCCGCACCTACCAAAATCCTAGTTTCAAAGAGCTCTACCAGCAGGATGAACTCTACAAGATTTTCATCCACCAAGCGATATTATCTGGCGTTATTCTCCAACTTCTACCGAGAAGCGAACTCTATGAATTGCCGCACTCTTACAATTACCCGCTCCACTTGTATGAAGAAGACGTATCTGGTAAACGGCCCTCCGCTCTGGAAGACGTGGTCACCCTCCGCCATGAAGGATTCTACAAAGACCCTGAGTGGAGTGAGAATATACCGGTTGGAGATTCTCTCAAGCAGTGGATTATTAATAAACTCGAATCCATATCTCAGATTCTGATAAGTTAGACGAAACACGATGAAGTGATAGTAATTAGGGGTTTTGTCGAATTTCATTATGGCGTATGGGGAAGAGTGTTAAAGGAAGAAATAGAGACACCAGGTATCTCCCTAGATGGGAGGCAAATGCAACAATACAAACTATGGAGGAAATGAAATGTCGAAAGAAACCGCCCAAACCCTTTGCCTCATTGCAGCGATCTTTGCCATCATAGCGTTCATCGTTTATCTAATCGGAGGCTTCTTCTACGTCTGGAGTTGGTACAGTTTTTCAGTGTTAGGCGCAGCCCTCGGCTCACTTGATCCATTGTTCGGCGGAGCATACGCCGCAGCGATGGCTGCCGTCTACGCGATGTACATCGTATACGGAATCTACATGGTTATTTCTGCAATTGTTTGCTTAATCATTGGCATTCGCGGCTTCAAGTGGAGACACGAGCTACCTGGCGGAAGCACCCTTCTGGTCTGGGGTATCATCGGGCTTATTCTCGGCGGGGTTGGGATCTTACTGATCATTGCCCACTTCGTCGGTAAATGAGACGACTGAGCTAGAAAGGTTAGGTGAAAACCTAACCATCTTCCTCTTTTTTTGCATCTTGTTTGTTGGTGATGTCGTTTTGAGTGCTCGCTAGAAGTGAAGAGCCCCCTCTTCGAACTGGTGAATATGTGTTAGTAGTATGGGGGGATTTCCCCTTCGATTAGCTGTCATCTTGAGTGTATCAATGATTACAGGCACTGCTTCTTGTACAAGCTGGGAGGGGTTACTTATCCTTCGTGTGAGAGAATAGCGCTCTAGTAGTGTTCGGCAAAGGATGAGTTTCTTGGGTGTAAAGAGGGGGTCTGTGTCAAGAATTGAAGCACAGGCACTTGCTAAATCTTGTAGGTAGTGTCCAACAACGCATTCCTCAAAGTCCACACCAACGAGGACTGAACCATTACAGATGAAGTTGCGAATCCTTGCATCCCCTTTAAGGAGCACCTTCTCAGGGTGACTATTTCGCTGGAAGGCCTGGTGATAAGATGCTAGCCACGTTCCTAGGAGAATGCCATAACGAGACTTGGGTTCCGCGGTTATTAGGTCGCAGAGGTTTTCTCCTGGCACAAAATGCATGAGGAGGACGTGGGCAGTACTACCAATAACGAAGGGGACAGGGATTCGACGGGAATAGGCGTCGCGTAGCATCTGGACTTCATTGGCGATACCGGGTTGTTGGAACCACTTGACAACAATTTCTGATGTGTGGTGTGTAGAGCTGAAAGTGCCTGTGATGTGTAGTACGATATTGCGACGGCTGGGTAGCTGGCGGCATTTCTGGACTACGAAATCCTCAGTGAGGAAGGAAAGGAGGGCGCTTCGCACTTTCCAAGGCACATTCGCCGAAGACATCCGACTACTCTGCTCCCGCGATATTCTGTCTTAAAGAGATAGTGTTGGGTTAAAGAATGTTGGCTATTTGCCCGCATGTCCTAGCAACAGTTATTTCAGGTAGAACTGATTCAAAGACTAGAGCTGGCGTTGTCTAGTTGGTGCCTGTTTTGACAGAGAACATGGAACTTTTAGATAGACTAACCCCCCGATTTAAGCTGTGGCTCGAGCTTGATGGAGTGACGATTCTTGGTAGGGGAGGTGCTCTACTATTACGATCAATCGAAGAGCATGGCTCGATTAGCCAAGCATTGAGGTCACTTTCTGCTGAGGAGTTAGGCGCCGCAGACCCTCCTTCCTATCGCTTTGCTTGGGGTTACCTACAGAAGGTGGAAGAACGGCTAGGGGCCGCGATAGTTGAGAAACGGAGAGGACATCGCGCCGGAGCCGGAGGCACTGCACTCACCGCGCTAGGACGAACCCTATTGAAGCGGTTTGAGGAACTTGAGAATAAACTCACTGCTAGTCTCAGGGAAGATTAGTAGTTAAGTAATGATTATTATACTATTGTGACTCAAAAGATTGATATAGTTACTCCGAGTGAAAGAACCTTGAAATTATAGGAGGTTGAGCCGTGAGCAGTAGTATACCTGAAGAAGAGCGTCGATTTACAGCTGTCTACAAGATAGTAACATTGGGAGAGCCCGCAGTGGGCAAGACCAGTCTTGTCACAAAATACGTAACGGGTAGATTTCAGCGAGATTACCGTCGAACACTAGGGATAGACATTAGCACCTATGACACAAAAGTT
>JABXGV010000295.1 GCA_016550485.1 archaeon | reverse complement strand
TGATGCACAAACCACATTACTGGTACTTGGGGGTATAGTCGTGGGGGGTACCATCATCGTTGTGGTAGTGGTCTATGTTCTGATACGACGTAGACGGCTGCATCGCTAGAAACGTTAATTCTTTAAAAATAGGATTAGTAGCTCTATTTCCTATTCTTCTCCGAGATTCTGCATGAACTCCTTATCTGGTAGCTCTATATCCGGGTGGACATCACTGTTCCAGAAGAACTCAATGCAGAAGGGGTGGGTGTGGAGGGTTTGAGGAGTGAGTTTTCGCCGCTTTAGTCCATACCGTTTGAGTGACGCATTATCAGGGTGGCTGGTCCAACATGTTGCTAGATAGGCTACCTCTGGGTCAGCGAGGTGTTTGACGGCTTCGTAGACCGGGCAACGGTTGAACTTGAGAAGCACCTTGTGCTCATCGAACTGGGCGACAGTGAAATCATGGTCGATGTCCGTGGTTTCGCCAAATTGCCTCCATCCATCAGCGATTTCTTGGATGGGTGGCCAGACCTCCTCAGGATTTTCTCTCCGCGCATCATCTGTTGCTTTGTACACGAGGTCCTTCCAGAGCTGGATGCCCTCCTCTCTGCCTAATAACTCGATGAGCGCCATGACGCGATGGTATCGGAGGACCTCACTAGCTCTGTTATAATTCAATAATAGAACCTCGATCTCTGGCTCTCCGATGGAGATGCTTTCAAAGGGGTCAAGTTCGGCGAGCGTCCATTGAATGACGGTTTTTCGGAGGGCCGGGTTCGCTGTAAGCATCTTGTGTTCTTGTCCGAGTTCGCTGAAACTTCGGTCTTGGTATTCTGGCGTCTTCCGCATCCTGCTCTCTTCATATCGTTTCGTAAGTGCCGGGATGTACTCACCGAGGATTTCAGGTCGCAATTCCTTAAGGTATTTGAGAACCGTTTCGACGCGTCGCAGATTTTCTGATACAACCTCGTCAAGCTTGATTCTCCTTGTTGAGTCCAGGTTCCGCTTCCTGTAGTGCGTAATATCCAAGGTATTCAGCTCCATTCTAGGAATTGTTATTCTTCTTCGGTTAGTGGAATGATGCTGTCGAAGAACGCCCGTGGTGGGTGGATGAAGTCCTTGGTGATTCGGGTGTCATAAACAACACAATCGCAGTAGGGGTCTCCTCTAGCGATGGTGTGTTCCATCGTCAGCTTGAAGCATTTGTTACTGCTGCGGATATTCTCAAAGTCACCGTGACAGCATACAAGGTATTTGAGTTCACGGTCAGCCAGGTCCTCTAGCGCCTCATCCCAGTAGCAGCACTCTTTCCGAATAATCAGCTTACCGTCTTCGACCTCGCCCACAACCCGTTCCCATGGACTATCCTCTGGGTTGGGTCGAATTGCATTTTCACGGAATTCTTCTAGGTTCTGATACCGATCCTGTTGGTCAGCTAGCCCTTCCTGAACGTAGTCATCAATGTGGTGCTTGAAGACTCGAATCGCTTCATCACGGGGGATAGTCTCCGTAAGGACTTCAAGGTTGGTATACTGGGGGATTAAGGCCGACCGCAGTAATAGTTGGTAGGTAACTGCCACCTTCTCGGTTTCCCATCTTTTATCGTCAGCTAGATGTAACAACTGGATATGGTAATTGAGATAGAATCTAGCCAGCTGGGGAAACTCCGTAAGACGCGCCAAACCAGCTAGAAGAGGGGCAATATCCACCTCCCGCAAGGCGAGATAATCAATCTTCAAGAGTTCATCGTATCGAGACTCAAGGTTTGCTACGTATTGAGCTAGTATCCGTGGCTTCTGTTCCTTGACTGCTCTGAGAAGATTGTCAAACTTCCGCAGGAAGCGCTTCGCAAACTCCAGTAGTTGATGCTCCTGCCTTTTTTCTAAGTATGCGGGGCTATATTCTCCAACTCGCCTAAACTCCATCTTTAATCTCCCTCGCTAATTCTCTTCTTTGCCAGCTAGTGGCCAGATACTGTCGAAGAACTCCTTGGAGGGATGTGTGAAGTCCTTGGTGATTCGAGTATCATAATAGACACAGGAACAATAGGAATCCCCTCTAGCTATGGTATGTTCCATGGTGAGCTTGAAGCACTTGTTGAGTGTCCGAACGCTTACAAAATCACCATAACAACAGGTAAGGTACTTGAGCTCACGGTCAGACAAATCCTCTAGCGCCACATCCCAGTGACAGCTATCCTTCCGCGTTATCAGTTTACCATCTTCAACCTCGCCCACCACACCTACCGACCCAGTATCCTCGGTCTCCATTTGCAGTATATCTTCCCTGAGTTCGTCAAGGGTCTGGAACCGGTCCTCCCCATTGGCTATCCGCTGCTGAAAGTAATCGGTGATGTGGTGCTTGAAGAGCTGAATCGCCTTATCACGGGCGAGGATATCCGTTAACACTTGGATGTTCGTATACCGCGGAACCAATGCAGAGCGTAAATATTCTCGTAGAGTGACTTCGACCTTCCCGGTGGCCCACTTCGCCCCCTTAGGTAATTTCAGGAGTTGGAAATGATAGTTGAGATAGTATTTTGCCAGCTCCGGATACACGCCTAGGTGGACTAGCTCGCCAATCAGGGGAACAACATCAATCTCATCTAAGGAGAGGTACTTCCCCATCCAAAGTTTGTCGTATTGCGCCTCAAGGTTTTCCACATATCTAGCCAGTATCTTTGGCTGCTTTTCCTTGACAATTCCAAGCAGGTGGTCAAAGTTTTGCAAGATGCGTTTCGCAAATGTCTTTGGTTGATGCTCTTGCTTCTCATCTAACACTTCTTCGCGATACTTCCCGACATGCCTAAACTTCATCGTGTGATCATCTCATTGCTTCTATTCTTTGTCTGCGAGCGGCCAGATGCCGTCGAAGACCTCCTCTGGTGGGTGGGTGAAATCTTTGGTAATTCGAGTGTCGTAGTAGACACAGTCACAGTAGGGGTCACCGGCGAC
>JABXGV010000294.1 GCA_016550485.1 archaeon | reverse complement strand
GTTAGAGGGAGTTTAGGCGGGAAATTTATATGCTCATGTCTATCAGGTTAGTACGTTGTTTAGGGAAAAATGCTGGAGAGTACATCAGTCTGTTTTAGGTTGTTGGTGGTCGACTGGTTTGTCTGTAGGTCTCGTAAAGCGGGTTGTTGGTGGCGTAGGAGCGCGTAAAACAATACTACGCCAGCTGCTGGACGGGGCCCAGACAGGGCTTGTGCTCCGGTCGGCAATCGCTCGTGGCGTTTCGAAGCCCGTTGATGAGGTTTCAGATGCGATGCTGTACTTCAATCTGCAGCACCTAGAGAATCACGGGTTGATTGAGCGAGTCCGGTACGGGAAAGAAAAGGCTGCGCGGCTGATACCTCGCTTTGTTCAAAGTGTGCGGCGTTTTCTTGAGATTGAGACACCCGTGGCCTACTTGGGTGCAGTAAGTGATGAGCCCCGCGTGTTGACTGTCATCCCGAAGAGATTGCGCGCGGAAACATCCTATCGCCCGGTAAAATACCATTATTTTATTGAGGATAGGATGCGGCACCGGCTAAGCGGAGTGACACCAGACCAAGAGTTTCATGAGGTCCCTTCGTCTATCTACAACAACGAGTTAGACCAGATGTATGGGTTAGTAGTGAACCTAGGGGAGCAGCTCATCCAAGAGTATGCTATCTTGGTGGATGTTTCTGGGGCGTCAAGGGTGTGTGCCCTAGCCCTGTATCGTTTAGCAATCGAGTTCGACTTGTCCTGTGTTTTCATTACTGAGTTAGGCGCTCCCTGCTGGCTAAGAGAATAGATAGGGGCTTAAGCGCCATATCACTCGAAAAGGCTGCTGAGCTGAAGGCACCACAATGTTTACAGGGTGGATGTGTGGCTGCCTTCAGAGTAGGGGATAAAGGCGCCTCGGTGGAGGATTGGAGTGAGAGAATAAGAGTTGGTTTTGCTACAGAATTGTATGTCTTCTTCATATCCTAAACTGATTAGGGTGCTGGCATGGCGTGTGACGAGGAGTTCACGGGCAATGTCTTCAGAAGATGCATAGCTAGGTGGATCGCTGGGGTGGGTGAGGCGATTTGTGATGTGGTCTGCGGCAATGTCGTCTTCGGCTGCGGGTCTGTTCAAACTGCCAACAGCGATGACTGTGATTGGGCGCGGTGAAAGGCTGTAGAGGTGTTGTGTTGTCCGGGAAACGTCCTCTATATTGAGGAAGGCACCGACTAGGATTGTCGCTGAAGCGGGTGGTGTGCCTAGTATCCGTGTGAAATTACTGGTGGTGAGTATTATGATACGCCCTTGTATGCTGGGAGATAGAAAGTTGCGGGGTGAATTACCGTAATCAAAGCCAGGAAGTGGTTTGGCAGCGCGCTCTCCTGCGAGGAGTGCATTGGGAAGGGTAGCGGCGATGCGGCGTGCCTCACTCACGGTGGGTACAGGTATGATAGAGCTAGCCCCGTTTGCGAGTGCTGTAATTATTGTGCTACTCGCGCGGAGAACATCCACTAGGATGACGATATGATTTTCCGAAAGTGCTTCTTGTAACGCAGAAGGACCTGTACCGCGAGAAACCTCAAGAGGGACTGGCATTACAGAGAAGGAGGGAGCAACGTTTAGTTTAAGTTTTTGCGATGACTGCTGGTTGGAGGCGATTGTGATAGACAAGAACACGATAGAGAACAGTGAGATGGCTCAGAGGGGTCATGAGCAACAGCCCCACATAGGGCATTACTGGGTTAAAAGGGTGAAGAAGAGCTGTGACCACAAGGAGAAAGAGACGCTCTGATCGACCGCCTAAACCAACATCAGTATCGGTTGCACCTGCTGCGGTGGCGCGGCTTCGAGTGTAGCTAACTAGGATACAACCAGTCGTTGCTAGGAATACCCAAATCCAACTAGGGCCCAGCGAAGGAAAGGGGTTGGGTATGCAGAGGAACGGGAGTAGCACCACAATATCAGCTAGGCGATCGAGAAACGAGTCCAGAAATCCTCCCCTTTGCGAGGTACGCCCGGTGCGTCTAGCTACTTCACCATCCACGCCATCCAGGAGACCACCAAAGAAAACTAAGAGCCCGTAGAGTGTGAACAGATTAAAGAGAAATAATAGGAGCCCAGCTAGACACATAACAAAGAAGGAAAGAACAGAGATGGAATTGGGAGAAAAGTGAAACTTTATGAAAACTCTGCTAACCCCTTGTACTAGAGGACGAAAGACACGGCGTAAGCGGTAACGAGAAGGCATTTTCAAATCCTCTTTTGGATTTTATTGAATAGATGTCATCGGATAGCTTTTCCTTTACTGTACAAGATAGTGTTACGGTGATTAGAGCCTGCAGGAATTTCTGTGTGAGGGAGAGTTACGCATCTATGGAGAGCTGTGTTGTTATGGAGTACTGTGGATTCCCCAAGAGTTGAACCACCGTCGATTAGACAATTGTCTCCTATACGAACTCTTGGTCCAAGGAGCGCTGGGCCTATTAGGCGAGTCTTTTGACCGAGAACCGCCTCTTGAATTTTAAGAGGACCGGATAATCGAACACTAGGAGGTAGGTAAAACCCAGTAGGAATTGGTGTTGGGGGCCACCCATTGGTCAGGAGATACTGGTTGAGGTTGATTAGATCCTGCGGTGTGTCAACATCAAACCAATCATCTGGAATTATGGAGATGCCAAAGAACGCGCGCCTTTTTGCCACCCACAATTGGAGAAGTTCAAAAACTGTAGTTGGGTTGCTACTCTTTGACAACTTCGATAGATGAAACAAGGCTGGTGTGGATCGAAGCGCAGGTAGAAGGGAATACCCATTTGTAAGAGGTGTGGAGGTGTGGGTGAGAGAAGTGACTCGAAGTTTAGTATCAAGCGTGAGAGTAGGACCAGGACGAAACCTTTGAGAATCATATAGAAGCGCATGCTCTGCGGAAGTCTTGCAAAGAAGTTGGATATTTTGAGCTGAGAGGAAAAGATCACAAGGCAGTAACAAGAAAGGCTTGTCCTCTTCCTTGATAAAGGGTAAGACCGAGCTAAAAGATGCTAGGGGACCTTGTCGCCAGTGAGGGGCACGTACTAATTTCAAGGAGAAATTTAGAGAAATTTTATTGATGAATTCTTCTAACTGTGATGCGAGGTGACCAGCAGTGAGTATTACTTCTGTGACGCCTCCGTCTTTTAGAGCGTTAAGTAGGTGTTCAAGGAGGGCGCGATTGGCAGCAGGGAGAAGTGGTTTGGGAAGATACTTTGTGAGAGGAGTAAATCGAGCACCTTGACCGCTGGCTAGGACCACAGCCCGCAAAGAGTAACACCTCGAACAGGTTTTATTTAATGATAATATCAGTTAGTGTGGTGCTATCTAAAAATGACTGCTGGTTCTCCGAAGTGTTTTACGGTTGACAGACAAAACCCTGATCCTGAAATCATCCAAAAAGCGGCTGAGATAATTCAGTGCGGAGGGATAGTAATTCTTCCAACGGATACAGCATATGGCCTAGCTGGCAACCCCGCTGACCCGATCGTAGTAAACCGGATTATAACAATCAAAGAACGTCTGGGAAAGGCAGGCATGCCAGTTTTAGCAGCAGATATTAGTCAAGTTAGAGTCGTGGCTGAACTAGAGGGACTAGCCTATGATCTAGCAATGGCGTTTTGGCCAGGAGCCCTTACGTTGATACTGCCTGCACTTCGAACCCTATCTGAAGGCGTGCAGGGCCCAAATAGCACTCTCGCGCTACGTGTACCGGACCATCCTGTGGCGCTACACATCATCTATGATGTTGGTTTTGTTGTGACTGGCACAAGCGCTAACAAGTCAGGTGAACCCAGTCCACATACAGCAAATGCTGCATACTCTCAAGTTGGAGAACAGGTCGACCTTGTACTAGATGCAGGCCCCACGCAGCACTGCTCTGCCTCAACAATTGTAGATTGTACCGTAGAACCGCCAAGACTAGTGAGAAGCGGAGCTGTTTCAGAGAAAGCGTTGCAACCATGGTTCTCCAAGTGATTGATACTTGTAGGTTAATGGAAAAATCACATAGATGAAAGCCCCGAAGATATAAAAATGGGTTAATTAACCCTGTTCGACTGTATGCTAACGATTCAGGACAAGTTCAATGTGCTGCTGTCATGCAGCCGTTTTCGAGAGGTGGAGAGCTGCCAAGAGCTTCACCGTCTAGTTGAAGAAGACGCTAGGCTATGTGAACTAAACTGGTGTAAACTAACCGGTATCAGTAGCCTAGTAGTAGCACAGGTGAGTTGTGACTGCCATGATTTTGTTCAACGCCTTACCCATGTTGTTAAGAATATGCCTTGGAGTATTCGAGAGCTGCTAAAAATCCAGCCCATCGATCTTGTCGTGGAGAGTAATCTAGAAGCTATTCGTGCAGGCACACAGCAGCTTGCCACAAGAATGCCAAAAGAAGCGAAGTTTAGAGTAAATCTACACCGCAGAGACACCGATTTGGACCGTAAAACGCTGCTCCATGAGGTAGCAATTCAGTTTCCAGGTGAAGTCGACTTGGAGGATTTCGAGTGGATATGCTCGGTTGAAATCCTTGGACCGATTACTGGGCTTGCTCTAGTCAAAGAAAGTGAAATCCTAACAATGCGCCGCCCCTGATTTTTACTTTTCAAGTGAGAGGAGCGCACAACGCTCATAGACAAGTTTAGCAATAGCACTATACTGACCGATTAGGTCTTTTGATATCGTGACCGCATTAAGCTCTGCTGCATTAATGTTAAAGGCACGCTGGATACTTTTGGCCTTTGTACTGTTGACTATCTCGAGCACCTGTGGTGTATCCTCTGCGCCTATTTGAGTCAGCAGTTTTGAGTAAATATTTTGAAGCTTTTCATGGGATTGGCCAAGTAAGACACCGCCGACATGAATTGTAGAACTCGATACACCTAGAAGCTCAAGAGCACGAGCTATTTGCCGTTGAGCAGCAGCGAATCTAAGAATCTCCATCCCTATTGTTTTGGCTCGTTGTGTACGTGTATGAAAGGCTCGAAGCGCGTGGTGAGTGGAGAAGAGGAGATGAAGAGGGCTTGCGATTCGCTCTGCATTAACAAGTTGAAGAGTGACTTTCTCCTCATCTGCTATTTTCTGACCTGTGGAGAGGAGTGCCTCTGTAGGTGAAGAGGGCAAAAGCGTACAGCCAAAGATGCCTACGCGTGTATCTGCCCCACCAATGGTAATATCGTATAATAGTAGAGGAGACATTCTTACAATCACTACCTAGTAATTGGCAGTAGATACATACTCCTAAAGGGGAAGCCTCCAATAAAACCAAGCGGGCAGCAGTCCAGGTGTAATAATACGGATATAAAAGGCAACATACAATCCTGTCGCCAGTAATATAGTTGCTAACACAATCATTGCAACATCAGATTTTCGGAAACTGAGCTCATAGAGGCTTGTTCTCTTTGCAGTTGACCCAAAAGCACGAGACTCTAGGCTTTCAGCGACTTGAAGTGCGCGCCGTATGGAGCTAACAATTATAGGAATGAGAATCGGAATATAGTTCCTGACCTTCTGTAGCAGATTACCCTTCTCTAGTTCAAGTCCGCGTGACATCTGGGCATCACGAATAGTTTCCGTTTCGGTCGCGATAGTGGGAACATATCTGACCGCCATAGAGAATGCAAAAGCAAATTCGTAAGGAATTCTTAGTTTTACAAGAGCAAGGGCAAAATCGTCGGGGTGAACTGTAAGGAAGAAAACGGAGAAAGCCGTCATTAACATAACGAGTCGGAGTACCGTGGAAACAGCAAAGGAAAGAGATGTGAAGAGGGTATTAATGATGAGAATAAACCCTGCAAGTGTTGCTAATCCCTTGAGACTACGAGCCCACTGACGAAGTGAACGAGCCACTGCCAAGAAAGGCAACATCAGCAATAGTGTTAGGAGGAGTGGAATAATATCTAGAAAAAGGAGGCCAAGTACAGAGAAGGCACCTGCCATATAAAGTGTTGTGCGTGGGTCAAGGCGGTGCATAAAGGTGTCTTTCTGTTGGAACCGGAATGCTTCAAATAATGATGATATAGTCTGTTCACCTCTTTGCAAGCAGCTTGCTTGTTGCTGTGACTGCCTCCTCTAGAGCTATTATATCTCGAGGAAAGGTTGGCACCTTATCGGCTAGCTTGTGAGCTAGCTGGGTTAGTTGGGGGGGCAATAATCGCGCACGCCGAAGTAAATCCGGATTTCCCAACACTTGGCGTGGTGCACCATCAGCAAGGAGGCACCCTTTTGATAATAAGAGAAGCCGATCAACCACTTGAACCGCGAACTCTACGTCGTGGGTTACTAGGAGAATGATAGAGTCGCTGCGGCGGAAGGAATCAACTAGTTGAGCTAGCTTAAGTTTCTGTTTCGCATCCTGAGCTTGGGTAGGTTCATCCAAGATTAGGATAGTTGGTTCCACACAAAGCACGGATGCTAATGCAAGTCGTTTTCTTTCCCCTCCACTTAGTAGAAAGGGAGACTGTTCCTTATAGCGAGCTAAGTCAAATCGTTCTAGGTATTGTGAAACGCGTTCCTGAACTTCATCACTCGGAAAACCCAAGTTACGAAGCGCGAATGCAACTTCTCCTTCAATTGTATCTGCGAAAAGTTGGTGATCTGCATTTTGGAATACAAACCCCACTTTACGAGCTAGAGCAGCAGTTGAAGTAGAACGCGTGTCAACCCCATCAATGAAGACTGTACCACGACTGGGTTTTAACAGCCCATTAATATGTTTGACCAAAGTAGTTTTACCAGCACCGTTTTCCCCCATCAACGCCACTACTTCACCAGGTGATATCTCGATAGAAATTTCACGGAGAACAGGATGATTAGGAGTGTAGCTAAACCAAACATCATCAAAGAGAATCATCGTTTCAACTCCTCTAGAATTGCCTTCACTGCCGATTCAACAGAGAGAGGACACGCTTGTATGAGATGAGGACGGTTTAGTTTCTTAGCTAATTGTACAACTTTGGGGATTGCGACACCCACTTCTGCCACTTTTTCCTCCATTAGAACCTCACGAGTCGGGCCCTTTGCAATTACACGTCCCTCATCTAGCACAACGAGTTCTTGTGCAAGAGGCGCCACTAATTCAAGTCGATGTTCTATGAGAATAATGGTTAGCAATTTTTCGCGATTGAGACGATGAAGCAGTTGAAGTAGCTCGAAGGCAGAAAGTGGATCAAGATTCGATGTGGGCTCGTCAAGCACAAGAATTTCAGGCTGAAGTGCAAGAGTAGCTGCTATAGCGACGCGTTGTTGTTCTCCTCCTGAAAGTTCAAAGGGTGCCTTATCACGGATTTCTTCCAGTCGGATGTTACGGATTAGTTCTTCGACGCGGCGGCGAATCTCTTGGCGCGGTACACCAAGGTTTTCAGGACCAAACGCAATCTCCCTTTCAACATTTGGTGCTACTAATTGATTTTCGGGATTCTGAAAGACCAGCCCTACCTTCTGCGCTAATTCATATGCTGCATAATCAATAGTGTTCCATTCATTTATGATTACATTTCCTGTCATCTCACCAGGATAGAAGTGTGGAATAAGACCGTTTAGACATCGTGCTAACGTTGTTTTTCCGCAGCCACTTGGTCCGACAAGTCCGGTAAAACTACCACGAGGTAATGAGAGGGTGATGTCATCTAGTACTTTTGTTTTAGAACCTCTATAAGAGAAAGATAGATGGTCTATTTCGATGCTCACGAGTCATCACCCAAGAGCTGGCTGTGACGAAGCCGATGTTCCAAGTCGAGCCTTCAATGCTTTCCGTAATAGTTGAACTGCCAGCCCTAGAGCATGTTCACTAGCTGCGGTGCCATTAGCACCTGCCGCAGTAGGGTGGCCACCACCTGAGCCGCCGATAATGTCGCCAAGAGGCTCCATCACATGTTTTGCGAGATCCAGCCCATAGTCATTAAATACGGCTGGATTACTCCGGGCACTCAAACGTACTTCGTCTTTTTTCAAAGCACAGGCAATAGCAATGTCTGCACCGACGCTGATTAGTGCACGGCAAACACTAGCCTCGTATGAGCCAATAGTTGTAACAGCAATCAGCAAGTCGAACTCGTCGTATACTACAATTCGCCCGACTGCTTTTAGTCGTGCTATGCGTTCAGATTTTTCTAAAGGCGTACGAAGTAATTCACGTACCACTGAGTAATCTGCACCATACCTTAACAGAATGATGAAATGCTCAAAAGTGCTATTCAAGGCATTACCAAAATGCCTGCTGTCATAGACTACTGCACAAGCAAGAAGACTAGCAACATGTGAAGGTATAGACACACCACTTTCTAGCCAAATCTTGAGGACAAGTTCTGCAGTTGAACGAACTTGGTCATCGTGTAATACAAAATCAGCTAGCTGAGATAATTTATGATGAAAAACGTGGTGATCAATACAGAAAACAGTACAATCCGTTTTCGGAAAATGCTCTGCTAATGTACCTATTTGATCCAAGTTATTCAAATCGACAAGTATTACAGTAGAGTAATCGACTAATTCTTCAGCGGGAGCAATAATCAAGTTGAATTTTTTGACTATCTTCTTTGCAGCACGATTAAGACTCTCTGCAAATAGCGTACACTTCACACCTGTCTTCATTTTAAGAAGTACAGAAAGAGCCTCCGCGCTACCAACTGCATCTGGATCCGCGCTTTGATGGAGAATTAATGCAACTGGTGCCTTTGTCGCTCTGCTTAAAAGTTCTACAAGGAATTGAGATGAATCGAGTAATTTCAACGAGGGTTCACACATCAATGAATTTGTGAATGGGAGTTCCGTTAATCACAACGACTTACCCTGCTGGAGTGGAGTCGCCGCTAACGCCCAGCATTCCTCGGAGGGTTTCTTGAAGCGTCTCGAATTGTTTAGTGAATGTCTTTTCTTGTTTCTCAAGTGATTTCAGACGGACATTAAGCGACTCCGCCTGTTCTTCCAAGGTTTTTGTAGCCTTCTCCTTGGTTGTTTTGAAAAGAATGGAGCCTGCCATCTGGTAAATGACCGCGTCGTCAGCGAGTGCTGCCAAATGTTTTTGTGCAACGTTTATTTCAGCAAGTTGTTGTTTTACCTGGTGCAAAGCGGCATGTACGAATTGAAGACGCTCTTGCACCTGTTGTATACGTTCGACTTGTTGACGAACCTGAGGTGGAATATCTTCACTCATTTTCCTCACCACTAACTTGTCTCATCGTTAAGTGTAACACACCCTCCGCCACCATAAATAGGCGTAGTAGAGATTTTGATGCTGCGCGTAACGCCTTGACATCTCTGGCGGCAAGGTGGAACTCTAGCTGATTTCGGGTAAGCCTTACCTGCAGGCTGACTCTTTTTGAATCTATCGCATCAAACTCTGGCTTAAGCGTTGCTAGGAGAGCAGCACTAGTACACCCATTTTGATTGAATATGATTATTATTAACCTGAAAGGCATCGATTCCCTCACAGACGAATGATTTGATTTTTCCTCTACCATCGCTTCCAATCTCCACGCGGTTTCTGGTAAACCTTTCGAACATATAGAGTTGGTCCTACTGGTTGGTTATCCGGAAGGGAAAGAAATTCAAGGATTTTACGCTGGTGAAGGGCCACCAATAATAGGACGACATTTACCCTTTCGGAGGATAGTGCTTCGCGTTTTACAAAGGAAACTCCTAGGGCCTGAGCAAAGGTTTCCGCCACCGATTTGTCTCTGTCAGTATCTTGAATGACATAAAGAGTCTTTGAACTTGGTATTGGCTGCCGCCTCATCTGTCGCAACAAAACAACAGACTTGAGAAAAACAAGAGGGGCTTGGAACAGCCACTCTCCTTGAAAATAATGGAGGAATACCATTCGACCAGGATTACCATGATACCCACCAATTAGCAAGACACGTGCTGCACCTTGAGAACGTGCTTCTTCACAAAACTCGATTAGACTCTGTTTCCCACGTGTTAATCGAGCAGCGCGGGGGATTACTCTAGCAAGTTCCTTAGCAAAACTTCTAATCCGCTGAGAAGGCTTTCGCGTCGTTCCGATTACAATCACGCCGTTCAACGTCTCACAGAGCGTTCACGTACAGAGCGCAGGATTTTCTGTGCATCCGTTGCTGGGTAGTAAGCTCCACCGCTGAAAGTATAACCGCATTTGCGGCATTTCCAAATTCCTGTTGAAATACGACGAACCGCCTTTGTCTGGCAACTGGGACACTTATGTAATGCTTTCTCAACTGCTTCTATCTTTGCAACTCGCCGGCGAACGGTTGAGCCGTAACGTGCACCGAAGCGCCCAGCACGCCCAGCTTTCTTAGTGCGTCCCATCTAGTTCACTTCTGAATCGGATTTATCGTTTAGGGAGCACACTCCTTGCCTTTTTAACTATTTGGCACGCCCGTTCCACACAGTCAAGGATTTCTTGTCGCGTTAATGTTCCTGAACCGCTTTTTTGCATCGAACAAATAGTATCATCACCATCAATTGTAATAGAAAGGCGAGTTGACATGACAAGCTCTTCGGTTGAAATGGGGTCAACAACAATACTATCATTGATTTTGGCAAAGGTCAAAGCAATTGGTGGTGCCTCCATCTCTAGTGGCATGAATTCCTCTAATATGGTAGCATTTCCCTCTTCGTCAACTTCGACCTTGGGTAATTGTGAAGTCATTAACGTTGCAACTGCTGAAAGATGTGAGGCATCAATTAAATTCCCGTGGTCGGCCAGTATGTAGATGTCAAGGAAGAGAAGATAGACGTGTGTACCTTCAGCAATACAAAGTTTGGTTCGCTGAATGAAGTTGGAATGGCGAATTCCCCGATCTACTACACGAGCTAGCTCAATCGCCTGCTCACCAGGTGGGCCTAGCTCGAACGAAGGTGAACCAATTGGAGATAGTTCTGCAGATGTTACTACAACACCCTCATTAGGAGTATCAGGAAAAGGTTGCCCGATGCTCACTTTCATACCCGTGATTACGCGAGTTTCACCCAACCATGCTTCAGCAGAGCCCTCTGCCTTTGAAACGATGTTGGGCACAATCTTGATTGGTCGAAGGTCATCAAAACCTCGACCATCTATCCGCTTTCCTGCTTGGAGCAGTTCATTCATTCTTTCCCGTTCAATTTCTGAAATAATATCCATTGTTCTTCTTCTCCCTTAATCACCATCAGCAGACTCCATATCAGTTTCATCTATCTCGGTATCAGGTACATCCCCTTCATCCGATGATGGCTCTTCTGACTCGCTAATCTCCTCTCGAATCTGAATGAACCCTTCGCGGAGTACTTGCTGCTGTTTTTCATAGATTGTCTCGATTGCTCCTTCAACCATTTCTAGCGCTTTTGCTAATTCTTCCTTTGAGAGTTTCCCATCCATTTGAAGAAGCGTGTATTCATTGCGCCCGTATGCCATAGCAACTGGCACATCAGCGTCGCCAATCTTGTCTTCAAGGTCACTCAAATCAACCACAAGTTGACCGTCAGCCTTACCTACTGCTACACCAGTTACTATACTCCGCATTGGTATACCAGCATTTGCAAGAGCAATGGACGCAACCGTTGTGCTTGCACACCGCGAGCCCCCATCCGCTTCTACTACTTGAATAAATACATCAATGGCAGCACGGGGGTACATCTCCAAGAACAACATTGGCTCTAGTGCTTGTCGTATCACCATAGATATCTCATGTTCACGGCGACTTGGAGCAGGCCTTTTCCGTTCTCCCACGGAAAAGGTGCCCATACGGTAGGTAACGCGGAGTAAAGCGCGATCCGCAATAGCACGGTGGCGGGGATGGAGTTCACGTGGACCATACACAGCTGCTAAAATTTTATTTCTTCCATGCTCAATATATGCTGAACCGTCCGCTCGGCTTAACGTGCCGATTTCTAGTTTCAATGGACGGAGTTCATCAACTCGCCGCCCATCAAGGCGCAAACCTTTCTCATCAAATAGTTTCTCCTTTTCCAAGGAATCAGTCACTTCTTTTTCACCTTCTTTTATCAGAGAGCTTCATGATGATGACTTCCCGAACACGGTCTGTTAATCCACTAGTATGAGCCTCTCGCTCTATCTGTCGAATTGCCTCAATTGCAATAACGACGTGATCGGGATCACCCTTTAGCCATATTATTCCGTTTTGACCCACGACAATCTCGCAATTGAGTTCCGATTTGAGCATACTAATCATCGAGCCCTTTCGCCCGATTAGACGAGGCACTCGCGTGGGGGTTATCTCGATAAGCACACCACCACGACATTTGCCAAGACCACGACCTCGAGTCGTCAGCAAAGGGTCCCGTGTTCGATCTGCTGCAACAATCTCAGCAATCACTGTATCGCCAACATCGTACCAGCGTTGGAGATCGTCATTAGCCCTTGAAGCGTCACGTCTACTCAGAGCGTGCATAACAGTCAACATCGCTGGATAAGCTGAATTGATATCGACTAACCATCCATTCATAGTAATCTCAATAATAGTACCAATAACGATATCCCGTGGTTTAGGGTTGTATCGCCCTTGAAGTGCAACAACGAAGATTAGGTTGCCCTTCACTTTGGCAATGCCTACAACAGAGGCGAAGATTTCTTGTTGCTCTTTATATGTACCATCACCACAGCGGTAATCACCTTTTGCGAGTAGTTGTCCAGGAACTACAAGGTCCTGTGGTTTAACAAGTGTTGTCAAAGATGTTCATTCCTCTTTCGTTTCTTCCAGTTTCAGTATCTTGATTTCAGAACGTCCCCTTGTGAGCGCGTTTATTTCGTCAATTAGCTGGCCCCGCAGCCCACCAGGCACTTCGATTATCCCTATCCATGACCCATCACGCTGCCATTCTTCCTTTGTTATCCTGCCAAATCGCTTAGCGACACCAATTGATTTAGCTGCAAAATCTGGTGGAACTTTTATGGCAAGGCTCTGAACTTCCATTCGGATGGGGATAACTGGTTGAAGAGCTTTTACTATATCACCGACCTGCTCCTCTGCAGAACGACGGGAATCCACAGTGATTTTTGCCTCTTCCATTGCAGCTTCAATACGTGCTGGCGGATGTGGAAGTCCTGTCTTCGGGTTAATACAATTACGAGTAATGATGTCGATAACTTGTCGGAGACGTTTTTCGAATAACTCTCGTCGCTGTTCAGTAGTTAGTTGTAAAGCGCCGTCAACGAGGATTCGGCGTGCAATATCAAGCTCATCTGTGCTGTCGAAAACTTCCTCAAGGTCATCGTTGGTTGCTTTTCTGCCTCTTAGAGCATCTTCAAATATTGTTTCCCCTTGGAGCACATCCCGTATATCAATGGTTTCCCCTTGCTTGAAGCGCCATGCTAGTTTTGGGTCAACGATTATTTCAAATCGTTTACCTTTTACTTCCAATCGGGCGAGAACTGCATCGCCAAGATCGATACGTTTATCACCACGCATGCCACCAGTCCCTGACAAATTACAAACACTCCAAGTTTTAACTTTGGTCCATTAGTTTGAGAATAGCTTTGCTGTCCAAGCGAATGAAGCGTTTTTCCTTTTCAGTAATTTTCGCAAAGTCTAGACTTTCAGGAGTCAATTTAGAATCCGCTGTTTGATTTAGTGCCTTCGCCGCTAGGAGTAATCCTTCTTTTACAGTCATTGTTGAACGGTATTCCTGCTCTAGTATTTCGATAACTTGAGTCGCTTTCTGTCCTAGTGAATAAGCTTTGTAGCTCCAAAAGGATCCGATAGGATCTGTGACGAAGAGCTGGGGTTCTTTGTCGACGCCTGCGAACAACACTTGAACACCAAAGGGGCGTATACCGCCCTGCTGGGTATAGGTTTGTACGTAATCACAGAACTTCTTCGTTAGAGTCTGTATGGGAATAGGTTCACCAAATGTCATGAAGTGGACTTGAGCCAATGTTCTTGCATGAGTCATCAAGTGCCGAGAATCCGCGGATAGCCCTGAAACCAGTGCACCAACAGCTTCATCAATTTTGAAGAGTTTTCCATTTGATGTTCGCTCCTGAAGCGGAATTAAACGAATTATTGCAGCGAGTACAACCCCATCCTTGCATCTTATTCCAACTACAGTAGTGCCTTTACTGACTGCTTCTAAGGCGTATTCCACCTGGAAGAGACGTCCATCAGGGCTAAATAAGGTTAAGGCGCTATCATAACTCGGACCAGAGCCTATCACACACGGTTCCTCCAATCATAATAGGAAGGAGGATTGCTGTCCTCATGTTTTAAGATATTCAACGTGCTAGTCGGTGTGCCGTTTAGGAGTACCAGTTTTAAGTTTTGTTATTTGAAATCAGTCTTGAGCAAGGTGAAGATAGTATATGAACCCAATGCTCAGAAGAGCAGTTAGCAGTGCTACTGGGAGACCAAAGAGTATCACTGCTATAACTACGACTAGCACCCAGAGTACAATGACATCAAACCAACCAGCTGCTTCTCCATACAAGTTCCGTATGTTGCCAATGAGCAGAACCAACCCAATGAAAAGAAGTGTTAGAAGTGTAATACCGACCACACCAGTTACTACAGGTCCGAGGAAGTCAGCTATCCCAGCGAAGGGTCCGAACCGAAATGCTAGTAGACCAGCTATTATCGCGAAAAATGCGATGGCAACACCGCTGATTAACATTGTGCGCCGCATCTGCTTCCGTTCACGAGTTTTCTGAGACATGCTATTTGTGCCTCATAAATCACTGCTCTAGCAGGAATGCGAAAACTCAAAAGGTGAGAAGCTTTTAAGCCTTTTGTTGAGCTACAATCGATGACTCGCAAAATTAACACTATTCAACTCACTCGGGCCCAACGGCAGAAGCTCTACGGTATTCGACGCCGTGCTGACCCTCATGAAGGTTGCGCTCTTTTACTAGGCATCTTTAGAGAGGAAGAGGACACTGCTGTTGTCATACAAGTTGTCGAAATGGAAAATATTGCCCAGTCTTCCGCATCATTTGCCATTGATCCTGAACAACAATATCGTATCTTGACCACTGCTTCACTGAATAATTTAGATTTAGTTGCTATATTTCATTCACATCCAGCACCTCCCCGACCATCAGGGCATGATCTTGAATTTATGGCATACAATCCATGTGCGTGGATCATTGATGGACTGCTACGAGATGGGCGCCACGCGATGAGAGCCTACCAGTTCATAGAAGAGCAACTCCATGAGGTAACAATTAGAATTCGTGGTTAATAATCTCAAATTAAAAGGCGAGGGCTCTCCACTCGTCGCGAGATCGTC
>JABXGV010000293.1 GCA_016550485.1 archaeon | reverse complement strand
TTTCTGTCCGTTCATGCAAGCGGTACTCTCTAGGACAGATGATTGCCAAAGAAAGCGTTACGGAGCGAACTGGTGTACCTGGGGTGATCATCGAAGGCGACATGGTTGATAGCCGACTCTTAAATGAGGCGCAGATACAGACCCGTCTTGACGCACTCCTTGAAATGATTTTTTGAGGCTCCAAATACGTTGTCAGATAAAGAGGAATTGGGCATTGGTGTGGATGTAGGTTCTACAACGACAAAGGCGGTTTTAGTCGATGCTGAAGGTAGTGTTCTTGCGCGCTTTTTGCTCCCCACTGGAGCTGCAGCTCAAAAGGCTGCACAGGATTGTCTCGATGAGCTTGCAGCTGCTGCTGGATTGGACCTCGCCGATGTATCGACAGTAAGTACAGGGTATGGTCGAAAACAGGTGGTATATGCGCAGCAATCAATAACTGAGATTACCTGTCATTGCGTTGGGGTTCATCGATTACATCCAGAAATCCGAACCATCATCGATGTTGGTGGACAGGACTCAAAGGTCATCCGGGTAGGCCCTAATGGGCGCCCAGCCGACTTTGAATTAAATGATAAATGTAGTGCGGGCACAGGTCGATTTCTTGAAGTGATGGCACGAGTCATGCAAGTTTCGCTTAACGAGCTAGCTCAGATGGCACTCCAATCCCAATCACCCTGCACCATTAGCAGTACGTGCACCGTATTTGCTGAGAGTGAAGTGATTGGACGAATAGGAGCAGGTGACTCGCCAGCAGATATTGCTGCGGGAGTCCATAAGTCAATGGCTGCCAAAATCGCCGCTCTATCTCGGCGCGTAGGAATTAACCCACCTGTGTGCATAACGGGTGGCGTTGCCCTCAATCCCGCTTTTCGTATGTTTTTAGGGCAGCATCTTGATACAGAGTTGGTGGTACCTGCTCAGCCCCAGTTCACCGGCGCCCTAGGTGCTGCACTGCTTGCACTGGAATCTCCATCCTAAGAGGACCTCGTCGAAAAGATTAATACTCTGGTCATAAAACGAAGCATACTTCGGTAAGGAGCAATGTGCTATGGTTATTTTGCCCTTCAAGGATAAGGCTCCTGTTATCGCTGATGACGCCTATATTTCGGAGCGGGCTTCAATCATTGGTGCGGCAACTATTGGTGCCCGTACAAGTGTCTGGGAGTATGCGGTAATCCGTGCGGACACTAACACCATCACGGTTGGTGAAGAAACCAGCATTCAGGACAACTGTACCGTTCATGGTGACGTCCGATTCCCAGTAAAGATTGGTAACCGCGTGGTCATGGGGCACAATGCTGTGGTTCATGGCTGCACCATCGAGAATAACGTGATTGTCGGGATTGGCGCGGTTATCCTTAATGGCGCGCATATCGGACATCACTCTATTGTTGGCGCTGGCTGCGTAGTCACTCCGGGCACTAAGGTTCCACCAGAGAGTCTCGTATTAGGGATTCCCGGTAAGGTCATCCGCTCCCTCAACAAGGCAGACCGTTTTGAGGTAGAGCACGGCTGGCAAGTCTACGTGGGCTTGAGCCGTCAATACCTCGACCAAAGGGGTAAGTAAAGATTCATCCAAGGTCCCTTGTTGCAGCTATATACTTTATGACGGAAAAGTATTTTATGGCGTAAGGTAAATATAGCGTCCTTGATTGGAAGCATTCTGCTACCTTCAAAATTGTAACTGGTTGGGATTAAGATTAAGATTACAGTTTCGTTGATAAAGGCGGACATCGGCTCGATTGGTGGTCATGTCCGCACATGCGATGTAACTACTGACGTTGTCTGTAAGTTAGTTGCAGAAGCAAAAGAATCAGGTCTAATAATCGATTACAGGGTTTGGAATGCAGGCGACGACACTGAGATATTCACGACACACACTCGCGGCATAGATAATGAGGAAATCCACAAGCTAGCCTTTGACGCCCTGAAGGCGGGTGCTGACAACGCGCGTGAGCGTGGCTTGTATGGTGCGGGCCAGGACCTCCTTAAGGATGCCTTTAGTGGCAACGTGCGCGGGATGGGCCCTGGCGTCGCTGAGATGGAATTCGAAGAACGCCCAGCTGACCCAGTCGTTGTGTTTACCGCAGACAAAACAGCACCAGGGGCCTTTAATTACCCAATCTGTCGTATCTTCGCAGATCCGTTCAACACTGCAGGATTGGTTATCGATCCCAAACTACACAACGGCTTCATCTTTGACATCTACGACATCAAGGGCAACCAGATGGTTACCCTCAAAACCCCAGAAGAGTACTACGACATGCTTGCCCTCATTGGGTCCACCGAGAACTATGTCATCAAACGAGTATTCTCAAAGAACAAACAATTAGGACAAGCTGCTGCAATTTCCACCGAGAAACTCTACGCGGTGGCAGGAAAATACATCGGAAAAGACGACCCCGCCGCTGTTGTCCGTGCTCAAAGCGGATTCCCCGCAACCGGAGAAGTCCTTGAAGGCTTTGCCCTTGGTCACTTGGTTACTGGCTGGATGCGCGGCAGTCATAATGGACCCCTAATGCCTGTTCCCCTACGATACTCCCAGTGTACTCGTTTTGATGGTCCCCCAAGAATCACGGGTCTTGCCTTTAGCATGAAAAAAGGCAAGCTTACTGAGCCTATAGATGTCTTCGATGACCCTGCCTGGGACATCACCCGTGAACAGTGCATGCGTGTCGCCGACTACCTCCGAAGGCATGGACCCTTTGAGCCCCATAGACTTCCACCGGATGCTATGGAGTATACAACCCTTCCGAATGTCTTGAAGAAGCTAAAGAGCCGATTCAAGCCGCTATAATAACTCTGTAATATACGAGCCTAGCGAACTAGCAGCCTTTGATAGAAAGGCTTAAGCTGAGTTCAGTGACCAGTCCACGCGAGGAACCATGAAGGCATTCATTTCAATTGACCTAGAAGGCATGCCCTATATCGTAATTCCCGGGCATCTTAGTTTGAAAGGAGCTCTTTACACGGAAGCTAGACAAATTGCTACAAAGGTCACCTTGGCGGTAGCTGAAGAACTACACGCCAACGGTGCCAAAGAAGTAGTTGTTGCAGATAGCCATGGACCAATGGTGAACCTCCTCGTGGACAATCTACCAGACTATTTGGAGATTGTCCGCGGCTACCCTCGTCCCGTGAGCATGGTCGCAGGAGTGGAAAACTGTGATGTGGCAATGTTTCTCGGATACCACGCACGAGCGGGTACCGCGTACGCTACCTTCGATCATACTTACAGCGGCAGAGCAATCCACCGAGTAATGGTCAATGGTGTTGAAGCCAGCGAGTTTCTGTTAAACGCGTATGTTGCAGGCGATTCAAAGATCCCTGTGGTACTCGTTGCTGGCGACCGCAGCCTCCTCGAAGAAGAGGTCAAACAATACGCTCCTTGGGCAGAACGTATAGTCCTCAAACAATCCCTAGGGAGAGGTGCTGCTCGTAGCTTTGGTATGGGTAAAATCGAGAAAGAGCTACGAAATGGCGTTAAACAAGCCCTCACTACCTTTAAGCAGAAACAGGCAAAGCCCTTAATCACCAAGCATCCGGTAACAATGCGAGTCACCTACGCTTCGACCTATTTTGCAGATGCAGCTGAACTCCTACCTATTGTTACACGCAAAGGCGGATTGGACATCGAATATACTGTAGACAACATGGTTCAAGCCTACAAGGTATTCGAGTTGCTAAGTCTAGCAGCAAGCGGTGTTTGGGCAATTAAACAAAACCAATAACGAGCGAGATAAGCAGTAGAGTGGCGGGCCCGCAGGGACTTGAACCCCGGATCTACAGCTCCGAAGGCTGCCGCCTCAACCGCTCGGCCACGGGCCCATCTGGTGATTTAAGGAGAATAATCGCATCCTTTAATCGTTTCGTTTTCTGAGAATCATCACTTTAATGAATTTACT